>DASTWV010000051.1 GCA_035765775.1 Actinomycetota bacterium
CCGATCCGTCCACCAGGGGGAGGTGAGGCCGAGAAGCCAAACCTACCGGCACTCCCCACGGCCGCCAGTGGGCAAGTTTTCGTGGCCATCCTTGGGCAGGTGTAGTGGCCGTCACCGGGCAGAACTCAACGGCCCTTGACAAATAGCAGCGTTCATAGCGTCAAAGGCGAACCACACACCGTCCACGAATAGCGCTGCGCCAAAGGGTCCGTGCGTACCGGCAGACCTCGTGGCCTGGCTCATCGTCAGGATCACCGCCGGGACAGCCAAGAACCCCATGACCCAACCTCCAACCGTCGGGCGGAAAGCTGTTCGAAACCACGTACCTCGCTCCATGGGCTCCGTGTTGGGAGGCCGCCAGGGCGATTGACTGGGTGGGTCATCCTTGGTGGCCCCCAGCTTGACCCCCAAGAGAGGCGGGCCCCAGTTCTCGTGGTGACCATAAGCCTTGGACCGGGGCGCATCGGCTTTCCCTACGGACCCGGCGCCCGCATTCACCGGTTTCTCTCGTCCGCCTAAATTGATCTTAATTCGCAAGCGGTTCGGCATTCTTCCATGGTAGCGCCCAAGTTAGAGTGACGGACAGACTCTTCTCCCCGGGTCCTCTGCCGTGAGGTGGCGGGGCCGCCGAGGATCTGAAGTGGACCATGCGCGTCGGCGACTCGCCCTATTGACTCATGTTTCCGCACTAAACAAATTCTCTAGATATCGAACCCATCGTCAATGCGTGGGCGCTGCTGGGCTCGAACCAGCGACCCCTGCCTTGTAAGGGCAGTGCTCTCCCGCTGAGCTAAGCGCCCGGGTCATGGGCGACGGTGTTCGCCCGGGAAACTATACGTCGCACGGTCCGTAGACCGACCGCCTTCCCCACGCGTCACCCACCAGCACGAATCCAGGCCCCCAGACCCCCAGCCCCTAGCGGCCCAGATCCTCCTCGGACACAACTGTGATCCCCGCCTCCCGCAGCAGCGCGGTCGTCACGCCCACGCCGTCCTTCAGGACACCGGAGAACGTCCCGTTATGGATCCTCCCGCTCCCGCACGACGGCGAGCGGGCCTTCAGCACCGCCACGGAGCACCCCGCCAGCCGGGCCGCCTTCAGCGCCTCCCCGGCCCCCCGCAGGTACTGGGCGGTCACATCGACCCCCTCGGAGTCCACCACCGCGGCCGACCCCGCGACCACCGAGGCGCCATCGGCCTCGGCAGAACCGGCGACTATCTCGGCCGGCCGCCTCGGCGTCGGCAGGCCCCCGAGCTGCTCCGGGCACACCAGCACCGCCCGGCCCCGCCGAACGAGGTCCATGACCACGGCGTTGGGCTTCGAGCGCCCATCGTGCGTGGTGGCGAGCCCCGCCAGGCAGGCCGAAACCAGCACCGGGCCATCCGAGTCGAGCCTAGAGGGGTTCACCCCCAGACCGTACCCCAACCAGTCCGAACCGGAGGATTCACAGTCCGCCGCAAGGGTGCCACAAGACGAGACTCAGGATAATACGGGTTTGAGACCCTTTGCTTGAACTGATGAAAAAACCTTGTCAAGTTGTCAAGTCGGGGCTACACTGGAGCGGCCGACCCGCCGATGTATACAGAGCGGCTCCTCCCCAACGGACTCCCCAGCGCCCGCCCGAAAGGCCCCATCCAGAGCCGCACACAAGAGCCCCACAGCAGCTCAACAACAGTCCCACCAGAGGCCCCACCAAGGACCCCGGCCCCAAGGAACCCAGAGTGCGACGCTCCGACCGCTACGACGACTACGAGCCCGGGACCACCGGCCCCAGGGAGGAGGCCCCGCACGAGGATCTCGTGCGCCAGTACCTCCGCGAGATCGGCCAGTACCCGCTGCTCACCGACATCGACGAGGTCGAGCTCGCCAAGGCCATCGAGGCGGGCAACGAGGCCGAGCCCCAGCTCACCACGCCCAAGGGCAGGCTGTCCGCTCGCCGGGCCGAGGATCTGCGCCGGACGATTGATACCGGCCGGGCCGCGCGCCGGCGCTTCATCCAGTCCAACCTGCGCCTCGTGGTGTCGATCGCCAAGAAGTACTCGGCCGCCGGCCTGCCCCTGCTCGACCTCATCCAGGAGGGCAACCTCGGCCTCATGCGGGCGGTCGAGAAGTTCGACTACCGCCGGGGCTTCAAGTTCTCCACCTACGCCACCTGGTGGATCCGCCAGGCCATCACCCGGGCCATCGCCGACAAGGCCCGGACGATCCGGATCCCGGTGCACATGGTCGAGACGCTCTACCGGGTGCGCAAGGTGCAGGCGGAGCTCATCGAGAACCTGGGCCGGGAACCCTCCATCGACGAGATCGCCGCCGCCGCCGAGATGACCTCCGACAAGGTCCGTGAGGCCTTCCGGGTGCTGCCCGAGCCGGTCTCGATCCACGAGCCGGTGGGCGACGAGGACGCCGAGCTGGGCGACTTCATCCAGGACACCGAGGCCCAGGGGCCCTTCGAGGCGGCCGCCCTCACGCTGCGCCAGGAGGACCTGTGGCGGATGCTCGACGCCCTGACCGAGCGGGAGCGCAAGGTCCTGGCCCTGCGCTTCGGGCTGCTGACCGGCGAACCCCGCACCCTCGAGGAGGTCGGCCGGGAGTTCGCCCTGACCCGGGAGCGCATCCGCCAGATCGAGGCCAAGGCGCTCTCCAAGCTCCGCCACCCCTCCAGCCCCGGTAAGCTCCGGGACATGGTGTCGCTGTAACGCTCCGCAGCGCCGCAGCGCACCACAAGCCGGGCCAACAGCGCAGGGAGGGGAACCCGCGGTGATCACCGCCATCGTGCTGTTGAAGGTGGACGTCCACTCGATCCCGGAGACCGGCCAGGCCATCGCCGAGCTGCCGGCCGTCTCCGAGGTCTACTCGGTCACCGGGCCGTGGGACCTGGTGGCGATCCTGCGCGTCCACGACCAGGACGAGTTGGGCAGCGCCATCGCGGGCCAGATCGACAAGATCCCGGGCGTGACCGCCAGCGAGACCTTCCTCGCCCTGCAGGTGTTCTCCCGCCACGACCTCGACCGCATCTTCTCGATCGGCTTCGACGCCGGCCCACCCGACGCCGGCCCACCCGAAAGCGGACAGGCCCCCGACCCGAGCAACCCCCGATGACCCCCGACGTCGTCGTCGCCCACTATCACGAGGTCGGCCTCAAGGGCCACAACCGCTCGTTCTTCGAGCGCCGCCTCGTCGACAACCTGCGCCGCGCCCTGCGGGACACCGGCTACGGCCACGTGCACGCCATCCCGGGCCGGATCCTGGTCGAGCTGCGGCCTGATGCCGCCCTCAACACCATCCTCGAGCGCATGGCGAGGGTATTCGGCCTGGTCAGCTTCTCCCCCGCCTTCACCGCCCCGGGCGAAATGGATGCGGTCGTGGCGATGGCCCTCGCCCTGGCGGAGCAGACCCCCTTCGAGTCCTTCCGCATCCGGGCGCGGCGGGGCAACTCCTCGTTCCCGGAGTCCTCGCAGCGGGTCAACGAGGTGGTCGGCCAGGCGGTCAAGGACGCCAGCGGGGCCCGGGTGGACCTGAGCAACGCCGAGTGGACCTGCTACATCGAGCTGGTCCGCAACAAGGCGTACCTGTACGCCGAGCGCCTCCCCGGTCCGGGCGGGCTGCCGGCGACGTCGGCCGGGCGGGTGGTCGCCCTCCTGTCCGGCGGAATCGACTCCCCCGTCGCCACCTGGGAGCTCGCCAAGCGGGGGGCGGCGATCACCGCCGTCCACTTCCACGGCCAGCCCTACTCGGACCCCTCCAGCGCCCGGCAGGCCGCCCGCCTGGCGGAACACCTCGCCCCCTGGCTGCGCGAGGTCGACCTCTGGCTGGTCCCCTTCGGCGACGTGCAGGCCGAGATCGTCGTCACCGCCCCCGCCGAGCTGCGCACGGTGCTCTACCGCCGCTTCATGATGCGCATCGCCGAGGCCCTGGCCCTCCAGGTGGGCGCCGAGGCGCTGGTGACCGGCGAGAGCCTCGGCCAGGTGGCCTCCCAGACCCTCCCGAACCTGCGGGTCATCGACAGGGTGGTCCGCCATCTCCCGGTGCTCCGCCCGCTGATCGGCCGGGACAAGGTCGAGATCGAGGCCCTCGCCCGCCGGATCGGCACCTACGAGATCTCCATCGACCCCCACCAGGACTGCTGCGTGCTCTTCGCCCCCCGCCAGGCGGCGACCCGGGCCCGGGCCAACGACCTCGAGGGGGCAGAGCAGGCGCTCGAGGTGGACGCTCTGGTGGCCAAGGCCCTAGCGAATGCCGAGGTGCGCCGCTTCCCGGCCTGAGCCGGCCTTCCCGGCCAATGTTGGAGGAGTGGTACATCCCCTGGCTGTACTACGCGTGCAGGTATGCGGAGCCCACCCCAGGGGAAGGCCCTAGCCAAGCGTGAGCCGCGGCGCCACCACCGCCTCCGGCCCTGCCGACACATCGACCGCACCCAGGAACGCCCGCACCCCGTCCACATCCACCGACAAGTAGGGCGACGGGTAGCCGGCGAGGTGCTTGCGGGCCTTGGCGAACTGCAGCGCCGCCCCCCGGGCATTCCCCCGGGTCAGGTGGTGGAAGCCGGTCGCCAGCTGGATGAGGCCCTGGTAGAAGTCTCGCTCGGGCGCCGGGGCGTCGATCCAGTACTCCTCGAGGGTCTCGTGGGCCGGCAGGTACTTCCCGGCATGAAAAAGACGGATCCCCTCGACGAGATGGGGGGGCAACTCGCCGAGGGAACCCGTCACAGAGCGACAACCTACATCTACAGCAGGGTGTTTGAACAGGGCGCACTACCCGCGCGCGGCGGGCACCCCACCCAGGAGGTCGAACCGGTCGCTTCAGCGCTCGACCGGCACCCCCACCAGTGAGCCGTACTCGGTCCAGGACCCGTCGTAGTTCTTCACATTGCCGATGCCCAGCAGCTCGGTGAGCACGAACCAGGTGTGCGACGAGCGCTCGCCGATGCGGCAGTAGGCGATGGTCTCCTTGTCGCCGGTGATGCCGACGCCGCCGTAGAGCTCCTTCAGCTCGTCGGCACTGCGGAAGGTCCCGTCCTCGGCGGCCGCTTTGCTCCACGGGACGTTGGCGGCACCGGGGATGTGGCCCGGCACCTGAGCCTGCTCCTGGGGGAGGTGCGGCGGGGCGAGGAGGTCACCCCGGAACTCCTCGGGCGAGCGCACGTCGACGTAGGCGTGGGCGCCCCCGGCGACGGCCGAGAGGACCTCGTCCCGCAGCGCACGGATCTCGGGCCGGAGCGCACCGATCTTGGCGGCCGACGTTGGTGCCGACGGGGTGGGGACCTCCTGGGTCAGCTCCCGTGACTGCAGCTCCCACTTCTTGCGGCCGCCGTTGAGCAGGACCACGTTGTCGAAGCCGAGGTAGCGCAGCACCCAGTAGGCGTAGGCGGCGAACCAGTTGTTGTTGCCGGCGTAGAGCACGACGGTGGTGTCGGCCCCGACGCCGGAGCGGGCCAGCAGGGCGGCCAGCTGCTTCTGGTTGATGAAGTCCCGGCGGAGCGGGTCGTGCAGGTCGGTCTTCCAGTTCCAGGCGATGGCACCCGGGATGTGGCCCTTCTGGTACAGCGTGGTGTCCTCGTCGATCTCGACCACCACCAGGCTCGGGTCGTCGAGCCGGCCAGCCAGCTCGTCGTCCGAGATCAGCGTCGCGGGGTTGGCGTACTCAGCCATTGCACTGCTCCTTTCTCATGCTGCAGGTGGGACAACGGGGAAGCGTTGCTGCTCCGGAGTCAGATTCGCAGTCAGGTTGGGCAGTCAGGGCGCCGCACGGCGCCGGATGATCTCCCTGCACGACGGGTCGCCCCGGGCCACCGACGCCTCGACCTCGACGTCGCTCGGGTGCCCGAGGGCGGCCATGGCCCCCTCCTTGAGGGCGGGATCCATCACGGCCACCAGGTCGGAGTGCTCCAGGGCGATGTCCCGGAAAGCGCAGTCCGGGGTGTCGATCTCGGCGTAGTCGCTGTCCAGGCGCACGATCTGAGACTGGGGCGAGAAGCGGGACAGCTCCTCGACCATCGCCTTGACGGCGGCGGCGAAGTCGAGCCCGCCCCCGCGGTAGCCCAGCACCAGCTTGCGGCCCTCCTCCCGGGCGACCTGCTCGGCGAGGGCATAGATGCTGGGGTCGTCGAGGCGTTCCACCAGGCGGATCAGCAGGGCAGCGATCAGGCGGTAAGGGCTCGTCGTCACCGCCAGGACGGGGAACGGCTCAGGGGCGGTCTCGATGATCTGGGCCTCGGCGACGCTCTCGGCGGCCGGCGGCGAGACCTCCCAGTCCTCGAGGGCCCCCATCTCGCCCTCCCAGGTGAAATACACCTTGGCGGGGCGGCCCTTGCGTTTGCGGCGCACCCCGGTGGCGAGGAACCCGGCCTCCACCAGCAGGTCGAGGTGGGCCCGGGCGACGTTGGCGTGCAGCGAGAACTCGTCCGCCACTTCCTTGGCGGTGAGGGAGCCCGACTTCAGCAGGTGGGCGAGGATGGCCGAACGGGTTGGGAGCGCGAGCGCCTTAGCGGCTTTGACAGAATGGTCGTCTCCCACAGGCATGACGACGCGAGTCTACCGCATTTCCCCGGTTTATCAAGGGCTAAAGTGAGAAAACCCGGCGAGGGCCTCCTACACCGGGACTACATCGATCTGGAGGCCGGCGGCTTCGGCAAGATCACGAAGGTCCCCCGGGTCGGACGTCAGGATCTCATCCCCGTCGCGTGCCAGGCACACCAGCGCCGAATCGATCGCGTCGTCGGCGCCGCCGGTGAGCCTCAGCAGGACGCCCGCCGCTTTGCCCAACTCTTCGTCCAGCGGTTTCACCTCGGCGGCTGCGAGCAGCCGGGCGAGATTCGCTTGGCGACCAGTCCCGGTCCGCCATACCTGTGCGACGATCCCACCGTGGGTGATCGGCAAACGCCCGGCGAGCTGCTCACGCTTCAGGAGGGCCACAACATCGCGGTCGGCGCGCTCGACGGCAAGAAATGGCCCAGCGTCGAGGATCAGGCTCAAGGCATTCCGACCGCGTCGCCGGGTTGGCTCCTCACCACCGTCGCCCGAGCCCGGGCTCGGCGCACCGCACCTGCGATCTCGTCATCGCCGATCACCCCGTGCTCAGCTTCGTAGGCGGCAACAAAAGCATCGAGCGCTCGCATCCGACGATCGTGATCGACCTTCAACCGGAGGGCCTCGGCGACCCAGGCGCTGACGCTGTCCGCCTGCCCCGCATCGACTGCTGCCCGTCCCGCCTGGATGAGATCTGCCTCGACCGAGACCGAGAGCCGTCCCTTCGTCATACATTTATCCTACAGACATAGCACTTGCGTGGTAGCACGGATGTTCCCGGCTGCCACGCCGGAGTCCCTTGGGCTGCGTCGACCCCGCCCGGTCCCCTACTCCGGCACCGCGGCCGACCGCCCCAGGCGCTCGGGGATGCCGTCGAACCAGGCCAGCATCGCCTCCTCGTAGGCCACGCCCAGCTCGGCGACGTGGGCCATGAAGGGCTGCTCGTCGGCCAGCTTGGGGATGATCGAGCGGAAGTAGTCCAGGCGTTCCTGGTGCACCCCCCGGTGCACGGCGGCGAAGGCCGCCAGCAACGAGGGGTCGAGGTGCTGGCCGAAGAAATACGTCAGCAGGAACGGCAGCCGCATGATGTCCGGCCCGGGCGTCGCCGCCAGCCAGCCGGCGAACGCCTCGCTCCCGGCGGGCGTGATGGTGTACGGCCGCCGGGCGCGGTGCCCGGACTCCCCCTCGGTCACCAGCCCCCCGTCCGCCAGGCGGGCCAACTCCCGGTACACCTGGCTGCGGGTGACGTTCCAGAAGTAGCCGATCGAGGCCTCGACCAGCGAGACGATGTCGTAGCCCGACAGCGGGCCGAAGGTCTCGAGGAAGCCCAGCAGCGACGCCGCGGTGGAGTTCAACTCGGCGGGCGCCGGCCCCGCTGGTTCAGTCATGAGCCTCGCCGGCTCGGCCATGAGCCCGAGGCCCCGCTAGGAGCCCTGCTTGTCCTTGTAGGCCTTCAGCCCTTCGAGCAGGGTGTTCCATCCGAGCAGGGCGCACTTGATCCGGACCGGGTACTTCTGCACACCTTGCAGGGCGGCGAGGTCGCCCAGCTTGTCCGGGTCCGGGGAGGCCTCCCCCTGCATCATCTTCTTGAACAGGTGCGCCAGCTCCTCGGCATCGGCGAGGCTCACGCCCTTGACCTTCTCGGTCATCATCGAGGTGGAGGCCTGTGAGATCGAGCACCCCTTGCCCTCGAAGGACACGCCGGTCAGCTGGCCGTCCTCGACGACCCCGAACAGGTGGACCTCGTCGCCGCACAGGGGGTTGTCGCGGTGCAGATCGAAGTCGGCCGGGTCGAGCTTGCCCCGGTTCCGGGGCGACCGGTAGTGGTCGAGGATGACCTCCTTGTAGAGCTCGTCGAGGCCGCTCACGCGCCCACCCCGAACAGCTTCGTCACTTCTGCGAGCGCCTCCACGAGAGCGTCGACCTCCTCCTCAGTGTTGTACAGGTAAAAGGATGCGCGAGCGGTAGCCGGCACACCCAGTTTACGCATGAGGGGCTTGGCGCAATGGTGTCCCGCCCGGATGGCCACCCCCTGGGTGTCCATGATCGTGCCGACGTCGTGGGCGTGGACGTCGCCCAGGTTGAAGGCGATCACGCCGCCCTTGACCTCGGCGTCCCGGGGGCCGTAGATGGTCATGCCCGGCACCTCGGAGAGGCGCTCCAGCCCGTAGCGGGTGAGCTCCACCTCGTGGTCCCGGATCGCCTTGATGCCGATGCCGTTGAGGTAGTCGATCGCTGCTCCCAGGCTGACGGCCTCGGCGAATGGCGGTGTCCCGGCCTCGAACTTGTAGGGCACCTCGTTGTAGGTCGAGTGGTCCAGCCAGACGTCGCTGATCATCTCGCCGCCGCCGTGGAAGGGGTGCATGGCCTCCAACAGCTCGGGGCGGCCCCAGACGAAGCCGATCCCGGTGGTGGCGCACATCTTGTGCCCGGTGCCGACGTAGAAGTCGCACCCGAGGGCGGCGACGTCCACCGGCATATGCGGCACCGCCTGGGCGCCGTCGCACACCACCACGGCGCCGACCTGGTGAGCCATGGCAGCGATCTCGGCCACCGGGTTGATCGTGCCCAGCACGTTGGAGACGTGGGTCACGGTCACCAGGCGTACCCGCGGGGTCAGCATCTTCTCGAAGGCTTCGAGGTCAAGGGTGGCACCGTCGTTCACCGGGATTGCCCGGAGGTGGGCGCCGGTGTCCTCGCAGGCCAGCTGCCAGCTGACCAGGTTGGAGTGGTGCTCCATCTCGGTGGTGACGATCTCGTCGCCCTCGGCCAGGTTGTGGCGGGCCCAGGCGTAGGCCAGGAGATTGAGGCTCTCCGTGGCCGACTTGGTGAAGACCAGTCCGGTGGGGCCGGGGGCCCCGATCAGCTCGGCGACCTTGCCCCGGGCGCTCTCGTAGAGCACCGTCGCCCGCTCCCCCAGCGTGTGCACCGACCGGTGGACATTGGCGTTGTCCTCCCGCAAGAACCGGGATAGCTCATCGATCACCTGGTTGGGCTTCTGCGAGGTTGCGGCGTTGTCCAGGTAAGCGAGGCGGTGGCCGTTCACTTCCTGGTCGAGCACAGGGAAATCCTTGCGCAGCTCTCGGGCGTCCATTTCCGTATCGTACTCCTGCCTCGGTGCTACTCCGCCGGGGGTTCCTGCTCCCGGTCCAGATTAGCACTATATTCACCGTACTAATGAGAGGAGATTGCCATGGCACCGGCCGGGCGGACGGAGGTACCCCCCAGCCACGCCCCCATCCTGGCCAGCAGGGCCTTGGCCCACGTTGCCACAATCGGCCCCCGGGGCGAGCCCCAGTCCCACCCGGTGTGGTTCGGCTGGGACGGCCAGCGGCTGGCCTTCAGCACCACGAAGGCCCGCCAGAAGTACCGCAACCTGCGCCGCGACCCCCGGATCTCGGCGACCATCACCGACCCCGAGCGGCCCGAGCGCTACCTGGAGCTCCGGGGGGTGGCCCAGATCAGCGATGACCCCGACCGGGCGTACATCAACGAGATGTCGCTGCGCTACCGCGGCCAGCAGTTCCCGCCCAGTCCCGGGGAGGAGCGGGTGGTCGTGTCGTTCGTGCCGACCCACGTGACCGGGCAGTGAAGGCGGCGGTGATCGCCCAGTGATTACGCCCGAGAAGCGGCGCAAGCTCCTGATCCTCGCCATCGTGTTGACGGTGGCCGCCGGCATCCTGCTGATCGTGGGGGCGGTGGTGCGCAACTTCGGGGTGCTGGTGGTCGCGATCGGGCTGGCGTTCGTGGCCCGCACCATCGCCTGGCAGTGGGCGAGGGCCGGGCACCGCCGACCGCCGCCGCCCGAAAAACGGATCCTGTAGCCCGGCCTCAGCTGGCGGCGGTGCCGTACGCCGGGACGCCGTTCGGCTCGTACCAGCCGGCGTGAGGGACGATGAGGTCACTTTGCACCGCGTTTTGCGGGCCCATCGACCTCATGACCATTCCCTCGATCATGCTTAACCGATCACATCGGGCGGCCGCTAGATCCGAGTGGCCCGAGGTGCAACACCCATTGCTGCACCTCGAGAATGTCTGTGAGTGCTGAGTTCCCTATAGCACCCTCAAACACTCACAGACGCACAGCTGCCTGCGCTGGCGGTCGGTGCCCCCCGCCGGATCGACGTCGATGGGAACGGGGTTTGCGATGGGCGGTCGACTTTTGGGGACTAAATTCCGTCAAAACACCGAAAAATTTCCCCAGAACTGCCCCGGCCGGCCCCCGCCCGCGACGCGCGCCCGCCCCCGCGGCCCCTCAACGGCCCCGGCCCGGCTTACGCCGGGGCTTGGTCCGTCAGCGGCTCGGTCTCCGGGATCCCGGCGTCGGTGCGGAACTGCTCGTAGCCCTTCGCCTCCAGCTCCTGGGCCAGCTCCTTGCCCCCGGACCGCACGATGCGGCCCCCGAGCAGCACGTGGATGAACGTCGGCTCGATGTAGTTCAGCAGGCGCTGGTAGTGGGTGATGAGCAGCATCCCCCGGGCCTCGTTGTGGATCTTCATCACACCGCCGGCGACCTCCCGCAGAGCGTCGATGTCCAGGCCGGTGTCGGTCTCGTCCAGGATGGACAGCTCGGGGTCCAGCACGGCCATCTGCAGCACCTCGGCCCGCTTGCGCTCGCCGCCCGAGAAGCCCTGGTTGACGTAGCGGTTGATGAGCTCATTGCCCACGCCCAGCATGTCCATCTTGGTCTGCAGGTAGCGCCGGAAGTCCATGGCGCCCAACGGGGCGTCCGCCCTCGAGGCGTTGTAGGCGGTGCGCAGGAAGTTGACCACCGACACCCCGGGGATCTCGGTCGGGTTCTGGAAGGCCAGGAACATGCCGAGGCGGGCCCGTTCCTCGGGGGCCAGGCCGTGCAGGTTCTGCCCCCGGAACACAACGGTGCCCTGCGAGAGCACATAGCCGGGCTTGCCCATGAGCACATTGGCCAACGTGGACTTCCCGGACCCGTTCGGTCCCATGATGGCGTGGATCTCCCCGGGGAGGATCTTTAAATCGACGCCTCGGAGGATCTCCTTACCCTCAACTTGAGCGTGAAGGTCTTCGATCAGCAGGATCGGCTCAGCCATAGGTCACCACTCCTCTTCGCTTGTTCTCGCGGCTCACCGCGGGCCTCGCACGTAGACGTCCCCGCCCTCCACCTTCACTTCATAGGCCGGCACCGGCCGGGTGGCGGGAAGGCCCCGCACCGCCCCGGTCCGCAGGGAGAATTTGGACCCGTGCATCGGGCACTCCACCTCGCCGTCCTCCAGCCAGCCATCGTGCAGCTCGACGTACTCGTGGCTGCAGATGTCGCTGATGGCCAGTAGCTCGCCCTCGACGTTGCCCAGGAGGACCGGCTCGCCGTCCACCATCACCTGGATCATGTCGTCCTCCTTGACGTCGCCCTCGCCGGCGACTCGCACCCAATCCGCCACGGCCTACCCCAGCTTCCGCGCGATGGCCTCGCGCAGCGTGGCCTGCAGGGACTCGACGCCCACCCGGTTGATGACGTCCTCGAAGAAGCCGAGGGCGATGAGGCGCTCGGCTTCCTCCTTCGAGATCCCCCGGGACTGCAGGTAGAACAGCTGGGCCTCGTCGATCTGGCCGACGGTCGAGCCATGGGTGCAGCGCACGTCGTTGTTCAGGATCTCGAGTTCGGGCTTGGAGTCGGCCTTGGCGTGGTCGGAGAGCACGAGGTTGCGGTTCGCCTGGTAGGCGTCGGTCTTGGCGGCCCCCTCGTGCACCCGGATGAGGCCGGAGTACACCGTGTGGGCGGTGTCCTTGAGCGCCCCCTTGTACAGCAGGTCGGAGGTGCACGCCGGGGCGGCGTGGTCCTGCAGCGTGCGCATGTCGAAGTGCTGGTTGGCCTCGGCGAAGTACAGGCCGAGCATCTGCAGCGACGCATGCTCGCCGGCCAGCAAGTTCTCCACCTGCGCCCGGGAGAAGGTGGCCCCCAGCGTCACCACCAGGCTGCGCATGGTGGCCTGGGCGCCGATGGACCCCCGATGGGTCAAGAAGTGCCACACCCCCCGCCCATACTCCTGCAGGGACACGACGGTCACGTGCGACCCGGCCCCGGCCACGACCTCGATGCCCGCGTCGGACAGGGTGGGTGAAGCCAGGTCCGGCGACTCGAACCGGTCCACGAACACCACGCTGGCCCCCTCCTCCACCACCACGAGGGTGTGGGGGAACGACCCGGTGCCGGCTGCCGAGAGCGTCCGGGTCGCCTCGATCGGCACCTCGACGTCGACCCCCCGGGGCACGTAGAGGAACGTTCCCCCGGCGAACAGGGCGGCGTGCAGGCCGGTGAAGATGTCCTGGCCCGGGTGGTACAGGCTGAAGAGATGCTGGCGGACCAGCTCGGGCCTGGTCTGCAGGGCGTTGTAGAGCGGCAGCAGGACCACGCCCTGCTCCTCGAGCGCCGGGGTGCGGGGGAGGGTCAGGGCGGCGTCGAACGGCTCCGGCGGGGCCGCCGAGAACTGGTCCAGGGAGAACTTGAGCCGGCGCAGATCGGTGTAGCGCCAGGGCTCGTCCCGCTCGGCGGGCAGCTCCAGCTTCTCGACGTAGCCCCAGGCCTCCAGGCGGCGTTCGGTCAGCCACCCGGGCTCGTCGAGCGCGCGGCTCAGTTCCTCGACATCGTGCTGTGTGAACCCCATATGCGCTGGTCCCCCGTGGGTGCCCGCCAAAAAAGAGCGGGCTTACCCGACGGAGCCCTCCATCTGCAGCTGGATCAGCCGGTTGAGCTCCACTGCGTACTCCAGCGGCAGCTCCTTGGTGATCGGCTCGATGAAGCCCCGGACGATGAGGCTCATCGCCTCGGCTTCGTCGATGCCCCGGCTCTGCAAGTAGAAGAGCTGCTCCTCGCCCACCCGGGACACGGTCGCCTCATGGCCGATGGAGGCGGTCTCCTCCTCGATCTCGATGTAGGGGTAGGTGTCCGAGCGGGACGCCTCGTCCAGGATCAGGGCGTCGCAGCGGACGTTGGACTTCGCCTTCGTGGCGCCGTCCTCCACCCGCACCAGGCCCCGGTACCCGGCCCGGCCGCCGTCCTTGGAGATCGACTTCGAGATGATGCTGGACTGTGTGTTCGGGGCGGCGTGCACCACCTTGCCGCCGGCGTCCTGGTGCTGGCCGTCGCCGGCGTAAGCCACCGAGAGCACCTCGCCCTTCGCCCCCTCGCCGAGGAGGTAGATGGCCGGGTACTTCATCGTCACCTTGGAGCCCAGGTTGCCGTCCACCCACTCCATCGTGGCGTGCTCGTAGGCGACGGCCCGCTTGGTGACCAGGTTGTACACGTTGTTGGACCAGTTCTGGATCGTGGTGTAGCGGCAGCGGGCGTGGGGCTTGACGATGATCTCCACCACGGCGGAGTGCAGCGAGTCGCTGGAGTACACCGGTGCCGAGCAGCCCTCGACGTAGTGCACCCAGGCACCCTCGTCCACGATGATCATCGTCCGCTCGAACTGGCCCATGTTCTCCTGGTTGATCCGGAAGTAGGCCTGGAGCGGGATCTCCACCGAGACGCCCTTGGGCACATAGATGAACGAGCCGCCCGACCACACCGCCGAGTTCAAGGCGGCGAACTTGTTGTCGTTGGCGGGGATGATGGAGCCGAAGTACTCCTTGACGATGTCCTCGTGCTCCCGGAGGGCGGAATCCATGTCGGTGAAGATGACGCCGAGGTTCTCCAGCTCCTTCTTGGTGGAGTGGTAGACGACCTCGGACTCGTACTGGGCGGTCACGCCCCCGAGGTAGCTCTTTTCCGCCTCGGGGATGCCGAGCTTGTCCCAGGTGTCGCGGATCTCGGGCGGCATGTCCTCCCACTTCGAGACCTTGTTGGTGGGCTTGATGTAGTAGTAGATGTTGTCGAAGTCGATACCTGAGAGGTCGGCGCCCCACTTCGGCATCGGCCGGGCCAGGAAGTAATCGAGGGCCTTGTGGCGATACTTGCGCATCCAGGCCGGTTCGTTCTTCCGGTCGGAGATCTGGTCGATGACCTCGTGGCTCAACCCGCGCTGGGGCTTCTCGATGTAGTTGGTGGCGTCCGACCAGCCGTACTTGTAGGTCTCCTTGAGCTGGCGGACCTCTTCGTTCTCGGTCAGGATCGGATCTTGCGCCTGGGTAGCCATAAGGACCCTCCTCGAGCGTCCGGGTTCATCGCGGTCTGGATGGCATCTCCCCTGCCTGTGACCGGTGCCCCCACCCGGTCCCCATCTGGCAGGTTAGGTTAGCCTAACCTCGGTCCAGTCTAGCAGGAACCACTTTCCCGATCTAGCCCGACTTGACCGCTCGCTTGGACCCGAGATCGGGGAAGTACGAGGCGCAGGGCTTCTCAGGTGGTGCGGACAGCACCGTGCGCAGGGAACGACTGGCGTCGCTCCGCCAGGCCGACCGGGGCGCTCGACTCCCGCTCCCCCAGCACCGTCGGGCGGCAGGTGCAGGTCGGCGACCCGGCGGTGCTGGCAGCGGGCGACCTCGTCCGGGCTGGGGCGAGCCCGCCTCGAGGGCCCGCGGGGGCCAGCCACGGTCACATCATCCAGAAACCTGGCGGTGCGATGGCGCGATTTCTCACCCCCTGAGAAGTCGCGCCATCGCCGCGCCGTCGACGAGCGACCGCCGCAGGACACCCCGCGACGTCAAAGGGGCTACGGCCCGAAGGTGGCGTCCGAGTGCGCCTCGGCCACGATGATCTGGGCACCGATCGGCAGGATGCCCCCGTTCTGGAAGTTGTCCACCACCACATCGATCGCCCGCACCGTCAGCCCGGAGTGGTGCGTGCCGGTGCAGGTGTGGGTGAACGTCAGCCCGCCGTTGTCGCAGAACTGCTCGTTCAGGACCACGGCCCCGATCCCGGGCAGGTTGATGAAGGTGTTCGGCAGCACTTGGGCCGAGATGTTCACCCCCAGCACCTTGAGGTTGACGAACTGTGTCCCGGTGTCGTTGGAGGACGCCCCGGAGGCGTTGGCGGTCGAGGACGACTTCGACGTGATCGCCTTCGCCTGGATCGCACAGGTATTGACCCCCGTCGGGATGACGCAGACGTTGGCCACGTTGGCCGAGTCCACCGACTGGCTCTGGGTCGGCGTGATCGTCCCCAGGGCGTCGGTGTTGAGGGTGCCGGCGATGGCCACCCCGAGCGCGTTGGCGTTGAGCAGGTCGCTGTGGGCGTGGCCGCCGCTGGACGGGATCGCCGAGAGCCCGAGCAGGATCGGCAGCAGGCTCGGGTCGGTCTGCTCGCTCAGGATGAAGGCGTGGCCGCTCACGGCCTGCGTCGGCGAGGTGGCGCAGATGGTGGTCTGCGGGAAGTCGGAGTGGGCGGTCGCCTGCGACACGACGATGTCGGCCGAGGCGATGACGGCCAGGATCCCGCTGATGTGGACGTGGATGCCGGTCACCTGCAGGTCGGCGGCGTAGGTGCCTCCGGAGTTCTGCCCGGTCGCCGGCCCGCTCGTCGAGCCGACCTGCTGCAGGACGGACACGTAGCTGTTCGGCCCGAAGACCAGCGCCGGCAGGCCGACGGTCAGGGTCTGGGTCACGGTGCCGTACGCCACGCCGTTGATCACCAGGCCGGCGATGCCCGACCCGGCGGCGTCAAACGACGACGACGAGCCGTTGGCATCGGTGGCGGCCACCGCCCGGATGACGTCGGCCTTCACCAGGCCGTTGAGGATATTGAGGTTGGCGGTCTCGGCCACCGAGGTGTCCTTGGCCTCGGCGGGCGAGGCGGTGATCACCGCGTTGGACTGCGTGCTCAGGAGGCCGGCGTTGAGCACGCCCCCGAGCCCCCCGAGGTTGAGGTTGACCGTGGCCACCTGTTGGTGGTTGCCGTTGCTGCCCACCCCGGTCTGCGACGAGGACGCCTGCGAGAGGGTGGCCCTGACGGCGAGCAGGCCCAGCAGGGCGCTGACGTTGACGTTGAGCCCGACCGCATTGCCGCGGGCGTGCGCACCGGCCGGGTTCGGCCCCGGGACCCCCACCAAGCAGAGGTTGTTGGACAGGATCGGTGCCCCGTTGTTCTGGCTGGGGCTGGTCATGCTCGCCTGGTTGCAGACGCTGCAGCCGACGTTGGAGTTGACCGTGGTGGTGACGGTCAGGGTGGCGTTGGTGCCCGCCGGGACGGTACCCACGGTCCAGGTGACGCTCTGGCCGACGTTGACGCAGTTGTTGGAGCACGATCCGAAGGTGAGCGACGAGGGCAGCGGGTCGGTGACGACGACGTTCTGGGCGCTGCCCGGCCCCCCGTTGACGTAGTTCAGCGAGAACACCAGCGTCTGGCCGCCCACCGCGTTGATCGACGAGGCGCTCTTGTGCAGGCTGAGGCTCGGGTTGGCGATGACGCACACCGTCGCCTGGGCGTTGCCGCCGCCGGTGATGGTCACATGGTTGACCACCGGGAACTCCCCGGTGATGGTGCACGGCGGCTGCCCGCCGGTGCCCGAGAAGGTCGTGGGCATCTGGGCCTGGTAGACGATGTTGACGGTCTGGCCGGCGGGCACCGTGACCTGGCACGACAGCGTCGAGGTCACCGCGAAGTTGGTGCAGTTGGCCGGCACCGTGCCGGTGATCGTCGCCGGGGCATAGGTGTCGCTGACCGTCGTCGTGCCGGGAGCATTGCCCGTGTTGGTGAGCCGATGGTGAAGCTGACCACCCCGCCCGGCAGGGCGGTAGCCGCCGAGGCGCTCTTGCCCACGATGAGGTTCGGGCAGCCAACGACGATGGTGGTGACCGCCGTGTGCTGCGGCGGGGCGTTGGTGGCGGTGAGGTTGGCGCTGTTGTTGACCGACCCGCAGGTGGTGGGCGTGGTGGTCGCCGTGACATGGATCCTGATGGTGGCTCCCGGTGCCAGGGTGCCGATGGTGCAGGTCAGCGTGGTGCCGGTGAGCACGCAGTTGGCACCGGGCGAGGTGCCGGCGGCGTCAAGGCTCCACGACGTTCCGGTGACGGCAGGCAGGGTGTCGGTGACGGTGACGCCGTAGGCATTGCCCGCGGTGGACGTGTTGGTCACCTGGATCACATAACCGATGGTGTCACCCTCGTTGGCGCTCGCATGATCGGCGGTCTTGGTGAACTGCAGGTTGGGGCAGTTGATGGTGATCTGGGCCGGGGCCTGCGTGGTGATGGTGGACCCGTTCTGGACCGTGGCGCGGGCGCTGTTCTGGATCGTGGCGCAGGCGACGCCGGCAGTCGATGCGGAGATGTGCACATGGATGCTGCCGCCTGCCGGGATGGTGTTGTTGGCGCACGTCAGCACGCCGCCGCTGATGCCGCACCCGGTGGCGGTGGTCGACACGGCATCCACCTGCCAGGTGAAGCCGGCGGGCAGGGTGTCGGTGATGGTGACGCCGTTGGCCGGGCCGGTGCCAGAGGAGTTGTCGACGGTGATCGTGTAGCCGATGGTGTCGCCCGAGCTGACCGAGCTGCGGTCAGCCGTCTTGGTGATGACGGTGTTCGGGTGGTTTACCGTCACGGTGGCCGTCGAGGACACCGTCGGGTTGTTGGACGACATCGCCGTGGCGGTGTTCGAGACGGTGCCGCCGGTACCCGAGGCGGTGGTGGCCCCGATCTGGACGGTGATCGACTGGCCTGGCCCGAGGTTGGTCGGGCCGCAGTTCAGGGTCTGGGCGCCCGCGGTGCCACCGATCGAGCAGGCCCCCGCCGGGCTCTGGCTGGTGATCGACCAGGTCAGCGTCCCGTTGGAGGAGGGCAGCGGGTCGGAGACCACCACGCCGCGGGCCGTGCCGGCGGACGAGGTGTTGGCGATGACGACGGTGAAGCCGATGGGGTCACCGGCGGAGATCGGCGAGGCGACGGCGGTCTTGGTGATGCCTAGCATCGGGCAGTTGACCATGATCGAGGCCGAGGCTCCGGTGGTGGTGTCGGAGGACGGCAGGTTGGTGGCTCCGGTGCTGGCCGAGTTGTTCAGGGCGGCGGCGCAGTTGGCGATCGAGGTGGTGCCGGAGACCGACACCGAGGCGCTGGCACCCGCCGCCAGGTCGCCGAAGCTGCAGTTGAGCACGCCGGCGCCGGTGATGGCGCACGGGGTGCCGGCGGGCTGGGAGGTGATGGTCCAGCTCACCCCGGCGGGCAGGGTGTCGGTGAGGGTGACCCCCCGGGCGGTGCCCGGGCCGGCATTGGTGACCGTCACCGAGTAGGAGGCGACGTCCCCGGCCGAGATCGACGTCGATGCCGCCGTCTTCTGGATGCTGAGCGACGGGCAGTTGACGGTGAGGGAGCCCGAGGGGTTGCCGCCGCCGTCGTTTTGCGAGGTGATCAGCGCCGAGTTGGTGATCGAGAAGGCGCCGGTGGTGCACGCCCCGCCGGTGGCCGCCGTGGTCGGGCTGGTCAGGTGGATGACCGCGGTGCCGTTCAGCCCCAGGCTGGGCACGGTGCACACCAGGGTGCCGGCGTTGTTGACGCAGGTGACGCCCGCGGTGGTGGGCGGTGCCACGGTCCACGAGATGCCCGGGGCCGAGGGCAGGGTGTCGGTGACGGTGATCGGTCCCGAGGCGCCGCTGGCGGTGTTGGTCACCGCGATGGTGAAGCCGATCGGGTCGCCCAGGCTGACGGTGGCGGCGTCGGGGGTCTTGGAGGTGGTGATCGAGGCGTGGTTGATCACCACGGTGCCGGTGGCCGTCTGGGTCGGGGCGTTCGTGGCCGTGGCCGTCACCTGGTTCACCACCGGCGAGGTGGTGGCCCCCGAGGTCTGGGCGGTGATGTGCACGGTGATCGCCTGGCCGCCGGCCAGGTTGGTGGTCGGCCCGCCGCAGGACAGCACCTGGCTGCCGGCCGCGCCGGAGATCGAGCACAGCCCAGGATTGGACTGGCTGGCGATGCTCCAGGTGAGCGTCGCGGTGCCCGACGGCAGCGGGTCGGAGACCGCGAAGCCGTGGGCCACGGCGGTGGCGGCGGTGTTGGTGACCGCCACGGTGAAGCCGATCGGGTCACCCGCCGAGATCGGGGTGGCGTCGGGGGTCTTGGTCACCGACAGCGCCGGGCAGGCGACGGTGATCGAGGCCGAGGCGGTGGTGGTGGTGTCGCTGGCCGGCAGGTTGGTCCCGGCGACGTTGGCCTGGTTGGAGATCGCCACCTCGCAGTTGGCCTGCGAGGTGGTGCCCGAGATGGTCACCACGTTGGTGGTGTTGGGAGCCATGGTGCCGTAGGTGCAGGTGAGCACCCCGCCGGCGATGGCGCACGGGTTGCCGGTGGGCTGGCTCGTGATCGTCCAGTTCGCCACGCTGGCAGGCAGGGTGTCGGTGAGGGTGACGCCCTCGGCGGTGCCCGGCCCGGAGCTGGTCACGGTCACGGTGAACACGGCGGCGTCGCCCGCCGAGATCTGCGACGTGGCCGCGGTCTTGGTCACCCCCAGGTTGGCGCACAGCAGGGTGATGCTGTCGCCGCTCTGGCCGCCCATGGCGTTGCCGATCATGAGCGTGGCGTTGTTGTTGATGGTCGCCGTCCCGTTGGTGCACGCGCCGGCGCTCGCCGCGGTGGTGGGGCTGGTCAGGTGGATGACCATGGTGGCGCCGCCCGCCAGGCTCGCCAGGGTGCAGTCCAGGGTCCCGGCGTTGTTGACGCAGCTGACCCCGGCCGGGGACACCGAGGCCACGGTCCAGGAGACACCCGGGGCCGAGGGCAGGGTGTCGGTCACGCTCACGTTGTTGGCCGCCCCCGCCCCGGTGTTGGTGGCGGTGATGGTGAACCCGATCGGATCGCCCGCGGTCACCGGCGACTGGTCGGCGTTCTTCACGAAGTTGACGTTGGCGCAGTTGATGGTGATGGTCGCCGCCGGCGTCGACGTGCCCGTCCCGTCGTTGTTGGCCTGGAAGCTGGCGACGTTCTGGATCGTCCCGCAGTCGTTCTGGTTGGTCGTGGCGACGACGTGCACCGCGATCTGGCCGTTGTTGGTGGGCGGGGCCGGGATGGTTTGGTTCAGGCAGGTCAGCACGTTGCCTGTGATCGTGCATCCCACAGCTGTGGTGTTGCCCGAGTCGACACTCCACGAGGTTCCGGTCAGGGCGGGAATCGTGTCGGTGATCGTGACCCCATTGGCGTCGCCCGGCCCGGCGTTCTGCACCATGATCGTGAACCCGACCTGGCCTCCAGCGTCCACCATCGCCTTGTCGGCCGTCTTCGTGATGGAGATGTTCGGGTGGTTGACCGCCACGCTTGCGGTCGAGGACACCGACGGCGCATTGGTCGCGGTGGCGGTGGCGGTGTTCGGGATCGAGCCGGCGGTGCTTAGGCTGGAGGGGCTGGACACCTGCACGTTGAAGCCCTGGTTCTGGTTCAGGTTGCCGACGGTGCAGTTCAGCACCTGGGCGTTGATCGGCCCCGAGATCGTGCACGGCTGCGACGCCGGGCTGAACGTCCACGCCACGCCGGTGTTCGGCAGGGGGTCGGTGATCGTGACCCCGGTCGCCGTCCCGGTCGTGGTATTGGTCACCCCGATGTTGAAGGCCACCGGGCCGCCGGCAGTGACGGTGGGCGTGACCGGGACCTTGTTGATCGTCAGCGTGGGGCAGTTGACGACGACGGACGCCGACGAGGTGCCGCCCCCGTCATTGGTGGTGGTCACCGAGGCGGTGTTCGGGATGGTGCCGCAGCTGGCCGGCGTCGAGGGCGAGGTCAGGTGGATGCTGGCCGACTGCCCGGCGTTCAGGGACCCGATGGCGCAGGTCAGGACGCCGCCGGTGGTGCTGCAGGTCCCGACGGTCGGGGTGGCGGTCCACACGGTCCCGGGCGTGGTGGGCAGGGTGTCCGTCACATTGACCCCATTCACCTGCCCGGTCCCGGTGCTGGTCACGCCGATGGTGAAGCCGACCTGGCTGCCGGCGGAGACGGGCGAGGCGTCGGCCGTCTTCTGGATGGCGATGCCGGCGCTCTGCACGGTGAGGATCTCGTTGCACGGGCTCTTGGCGGGGAGGTCTCTCCCGGCGGTGCTCCCGTTGTAGGTGGCCTGCCAGTAGTACGTGCCCCCGGTCGGGAAGGTGACGTTGCTGCTGGGCTGGACCACTCCGTTGGCCGCCACCAACACCGTCTGGCTGACCGCCGGGCTCGTGGAGGCGACGGTGCAGTTGGGGTCGGTGAAGACCTGGTAGGTGAGCGTGCCCGACGGGTTGCTGGTCGTGTTCGTGAGCGTGGCTGTGTCGCTGACCGCCGAGCCGGCGGGCACGCTGATCGACTGCCCGCTCTGTGCACCGCTGCGCAGCGACGTCGAGACGTTGGGCGTTTCGCAGTTGCTGAACACGATCGGGCCGGCGAACTCACCCAGGTTCGAGGAGATGCTGCCCGAGGTACGGGTGTGGGGAAGGAAGGTGTTGAAGCACCCGGTGCCGAAGCCGGCGGCGTTCAGGTCGATGCCACCTTCCATGAAGAGGTCGGGGACGAGGGTGCTGATGAGCGCCCCGCTGTCGTCCCGGCAGGCCCAGCCACCACACGGGATGGTCGCATTGTTCGTCGCCAGCGTCACCGCTTGGTTCGAAGTCAGCACGTACTGCGGGAAGCCGCTGTTGCTGGTGGGGTCGCACACGACGCCGATCGGCCCGGGCGTCGAGGCGCACTGCCAGCGGTACAACCCGAAGGTGGGCGTGCCATTGCCAGAGATATCGACGGACGCCAGGAGGTCGCCCTCGGTACGGTGCCCTGCGAAGGTGCCGCCAGTGGACGGGGCGCACCCGTTGGCATCCGCATTCGTGGTGACGGAGGACTGGAGGAACTCGAAGTCGATATGGGTGTCACCGTTCGGGTTGGTGCGCTCGGCGCCGAAGAAGATCTCATTGCGCGCGGCACTGCCGGTGCCCGTGACATGTGACAAGGAATAGATGTCGGAGATCTGGTCCTTGCTCGTGGTCTTCGACAGGCCCCAGGTCAGGGCGTTGATCGCCGACCCACTCTTCAGTCCGCTGGAAAAAACCTGGGGCTGCCCCGTCCCACAGGCCGTGGTGTCGGTCTGCAGGGGGACGGGCACGAAGGTCGCATGGGCGATGGTGGGGTCGGCCGCCGCCTGGGGAGTAAGCGGGGGAGCGACCGGGGGGGTGGTCGGCCCTTGGTACTTGCCACCGTCGAAGATGCCTCCCGTGCCGGCGACAGAAACCACGTTGCTGGCACTCACGGTCCGCGTGGGCCCCGAGTTGCCCCAGTCGTACGTGCTCGTCACCGAGGTCTTGAGGATGCTGCCGTCGATGGCCACGAAGTTGCTGGGCAACGCGGACGCCGACTGCAGGAGCACCGGGATGCTGCCTGCCACCAAGCCCAGGACGACGAGCTGGCCCACCCGACTCTGCAGCTTGCGCCGGCGTCGGTTTCGCCGTTGTTGGCGGACTCCAGTTGCGGTATTGGCGGACTGGTTCTCGGAGTCCTGAGCAGATGAATTGTCGACCATTTCGTCCCCCCCCGGGATGTCGCCCTGCCTGAGCGTCACTGTCGTTGCCGGGCCGCAATCCTCACCGCCGCGGCCGCATTTCCAACTCGGCGCCCGACGTCCCCTGAGAGTGCCCACACGCGGATGGGCCGATGCCAGGCCGCGGAAGGCTACCTGCCAACTAGCGCTAAGTAAAGAGGGAGGGATGAAAAAGTGAATTATGGGTGTAGTGAATTCATACGCTTTAGACTGCCCCAGTCAAGCACCCGCCACGGACGGAAGTCGCCCCCCTCTCTGCGTGGCTGCGTACCGATATGTATTCTGAAAGTCCCTTCATAATCTGGGCGATAACTCCCCCGTTTGGCCTGAAGCTCGATACTCTGTCTCAGCCCTTGCACAGCAAGGGATACGTCCGTTCAGGCCGCTTCGACAGATCGCTCCCGGGGGCCTGGCTCCCCATGGCCTGATCGTGCTATCGCCCCCCTCCTGCAGGGGGGGTTCCCGGGCCACCCATAGGGAACTCCCCCCGTCCTCCCCACGGGGGATGGGCTAGCCCCTTTCAATAGCGCTTTCAATCGTCATTTCTAATGGTTTATCGCGCCCGGCGGCCGATCGATGCTATAATCAGGTCGATTCAACCGTTTCAAACGGTTATAGCAATTAAAGGCCGGCGGTCGCCGCGACGATACGGACCATTAGTAACAGGCCAGCCCGTAAGGAATGGTGCGTCGACACCGAGGCTGTCCAATTCAGGTGCGATGGATGGGCTGCTCTCGACCGGATTTAAAAACTGTATTACTGATCGCTTGGAGTGGGTCGTACCTCCCCGGTAGCCCGCGCCGCTGAAAGGAGCGTCCGGTATGGACCCATACCTGTCCCGCACGTCGCTGTCCCGTCTCGTCAAGGCCAGCATCCTGGTTGCCGGTGTCCTGGCCGCCAGCGTGGTCCCCTCGGCCGCCTTCGCCAAGGGCAAGCCCGATCACGGCGGCGGCAACACCAGCGGCACCGGCATCTGCTGGGTGTCTCCCAACCCGGTCCCGCTCGGCGCCCAGTACGACATCAGCGGCTCCGGCTTCGCTCCCAACGAGATCCTGCAGCAGTGGACCATCTCCAGCCTGGCCACCAGCATCACCTTCGTGGGCGCCGACGCCAGCGGCAACTTCACCGGTGCCACCGGCTGGGCGAACCACTCGGGCGCCTACACCGTCGAGGTGAAGGACTCCGCCTCGGGCGCCATCAAGGCCACCTGTTCGTTCACCATCTCGTAGCTTCCCGTTGTAGTTCGCAGCCCGAACATCAAGAAGGGTCGGCCCGCCGCCGGCCCTTCTGCGCGCATGATCCCTGCTCTGCGCCGTGCTCATGGTCCCTAGGCGATGTCATAGCCCACTTGGAAACGCCATTGGGATCATTTGTAAATTTTAATGACAACTGAGGCGTCCGTTGTGCTAGGGTCGCCGGTGTTCAGTGGTTTTCTGCAGTGCTCTGCACCACGGGCGGGGGGTCCGCGCCTGTTGGGGGGGTTTCCGGCTTACCGTCTGAAAGGAGTGGTCCCTCGTGGCACGCCCGGCCCACCGTCAACCCCGGCACGTCCCCACCCACCGCCACCCGTCCAAGCTGCCCTCCGCCCGTGCGGTCGGCACCGGCGCCGTGGCCGCGGGCTGCATCGCCATGACCCTGGTCCCCGTGGCGGCCGGGGCGAAGGGCAGGACCAACGGCGGCGGCCACGGAGGCGGGGGGACCCCGGTCCTGGTCGCGGGCGGGGCAGCCACCTGCTCGGTGCCGGAGACCGCCCTCGGTTCGGCCATCATGATCAGCGGGTCGGGCTACGCCCCGGGCGCCGTGCTCCAGGAGTGGATGGTGGGTCCCTACACCGGGATCTCGTTCATCGGCGCCGACGGCCAGGGGAACCTGGGAGGCGACCTGGGGTGGGCCAATCGCGCCGGCGACTACACCGTGACGGTGAAGGACTCCGCCAGCGGTGCCACCGAGGCAAGCTGCGCCTTCAGCATCTCCTAGCTTCTTTCATCCCGGCAGGAATTTAGCGGTTCCTTGGTCGGCAGGGACGTCAGGTCCAGGGGATGACGACCTCGAGACCCGCGAGGCGTGTGGCATAAATGGTGATCGCCGAGATGAACAACCCAGCCGAGGGGATGGCGGTGGCCCATGCCCCCAACCCGGGTTGGCCTTCCCGGACCGCACGGTGCGTAACTCGGAGAGGACGTGGGTGTCGAGCAGGAGCATCAATCAGAGGGCTGCCGGGACCGGCAGGTCGATGTCCTCCACGCCTGGCGGCTCCGAGCCGTTTCTCGTGGGGGTCGAATAGGGGTCGAAGGTGAGCAGGGCGTGCGAGGGCCCTCCCGGCGGCCGCGCCCCCCGGCCGGCTCAGCGTGCGTAGATCGCGCCCCGCATCCCGCCGCCCCAGTGGAAGCGGCAGTAGAACGTGACGTAGCCCGCGGCCGGAACGGTCACGGTCGCGGTCCCGTTCTGGCCCTTCCCCAGCACCACGTCGATGTGCTCGGCGTCCACGGTGAAGGTGTGGGTCAGCGTGCCGTTGTTGGCGATGTGCACGGTCACCTGCGCCCCGGGCGTCGCCTGGATGAACGTCGGTGTGAAGTGAAAGTTGGTGGCCGAGACGTCGAGCGAGAACGCCGCCCCCCGCCCGGCGTCGTCGACGTTGGCGTTGTCGTTCACCACGTAGGGCAGCGAGATCGGCGGGGCCAGCCCAGTCGTCTGCCCAGTGGCCTTGGCCCCCGGGATGGTGGCCGCCCTGCTGGGCGCCGCCGCCGGATGCTGGAGGCTCGACGGGGCCGCCGTCGGCTGGTGCGGGGACGAGGCCTCCGGTGACGCCCCCGAGGCGGCGGCCGACGCTGAGGCCGTCGCGCTCGGCGGCCCCTCCGATGCGCCGGTGTCGCGACGCTGCGGGATCAGGGCGGCGGCGAGCACCAGTGCGGTGGCGAACAGCGCCACGATGAACAGCCGCTTCACGCCGTTGGCTCCCCCCCGCCGCCCCGCCGGCGGCTATGACGGTAGCACTGCGGCACATCGGGGAACCAGGGATGGGCGTCAGGCCTTTCGCGCTCCGCGCCCTCCTGGCGGCTATGGGACGGTGAACGAGCTCGTGGACGTGGTCCCCGGCGAGCACGCCAGCTTCAACTCGTAGTTGCCCGACGCGTAGCTGGCGTCGATCGTCCAGGTCCACGTCGCCTGCCCTTTGGCATCGGTCCTCATCGCCAGCTGGAGGCCCGGGGGGGTGATCGACTTACCCTGCCCGGTGACCGCGAGGGTGCACTGTGCCCCCGGTGCCGCCAGCCCCCGCACCGTCTCCGTGCCCCCCTTGGACACAGGCGACGTCAGGGCAGCGATGGTGGTCGTCCCGACCCGCGGCGCCGCCGCGCTGGCGCCGCCCTGCCCGGTGGAGGCCACACTCGAGGCCTGAGCGCCGGCACTCGGGCCGCCCGCCTTGGTGCCGGTACTCACCACATCGGCCAGGACGATGCCCCCTCCGACCAGAACCACCACGACCGCCACGACGACGCCCCATCGACGGCGCCTGCTCCGCTCGATGCCATTGCCCTGCCCTTGACCCTGCGATCTCATTTCCCGCTAAGCGTGAGCGATCCACTTGCCGCGGTGACCGTGTTGATGATGGTGCTGAAGGAGTAGACGACGGTCGGTGACGGGTTGCTCGCCGGCGGCTTCGTGTTCTTGATGCTGCTCGGGTCGAACTTGATCCCGATAATCCAGAGCTGGCCGGGCGCGGTCGCCGGAACCTGCACGGTCGTGGTCTGGACACCTCCAGCATTCGTCACCGTCACCCTGGGATTCTTGATCACGTTGCAGTTTGCGTCATACAGAACGATCTGTCCATTCAGTGCCGAGAAGTTGGGCCACGGGTTCCCATTCGCCAGGGTGGGCCCGTTGTTGGACTGGGTGATGGTCACCGGGAACGTGGTGCCGGCCACCGAGTGGAACGCCGAGTAGTAGAAGAAGACACCCGGTGACACGTTGTTGATGGCCCCGTTCTTCAGTTGGTACCGCAGGGAGTCCAACGTCGGAGCGGTCCCGTTCAGGAACTGGGTGCAACTCACATTGGTGGGCGTGAGCTGCGAGCTCGCGAAGGGCCGCACGGTGTTGGTGATCGTGCAGGTCACCGACGCCCCCTGAGCGACGCTCACGGTCAGGGGCCCGGTGCCACTCGTGCTGTCCCCGCTGGTGCACGAGATGCTGGAGAGGTAGTTGCTGAGCGTGGTCCCCGTGCCGGCGACCTCGCCCACGGTGTGGTTCCCCACGGGAAGGGTGACCGGGCCGGTCGTGCCCGCATCCCCGACATCCGTGCCGGTGGTGTTGGATGAACCGTCGATCTGCAGGGTGAATTTGCCGGTGTCAGAGCTGGGCACGAGGTGCTTGACCACCGACAAGGTGCCGGTGAGTCGGGTGTTGGTGATACCGCAGGTAACGTTCTGGTTGGAGTTCACGGTGACATTGAGCGGCCCGGCATTGGTTCCCGAGGCGACTGAGGCCCCCGTCGCGTTGTCCACGCACGTGATGCCCGACCCGTAACTGGAGAGGCTCGTGCCGGTGCCCGCGCTCTCAGCGACCGTGTGCACCCCCGCGGTCACTGCCGAGGGACCGGTCGTTCCGCCATCGCCGACGTTGGTCGCCTGCGCCCCACCGTCGATCAGCAGGTTGAACGTGCCGCCGTCGGGAGTGACGGCGGACACGACGTGCTTCGTGACGGTCAGGGTCCCCCCGCTGCGGGTGTTGGTGATGGTGCAGGTCACGTTCTGGTTGGAGGCGACGTCGACCGCGAGCTGGGTGCCGGTGCCTGAGGTCGGGTTGGTCGTGCCGGTGCAGCTGATCGCCGAGGTGTAGTCACCCGGGTTGGTCCCGGCCACG
>DASTWV010000052.1 GCA_035765775.1 Actinomycetota bacterium
GCTCGCTCAGGCGCGTCTTGCACGGGACCGGGCGCAGAAACATCCTCCGGCGGGATGTCCTTGTGGCGGCCTAGGAGCCTCCGGATGTGACCCATCGAGGGGTGAAGCCCGCTCCATGGGGCGTGATTCTGCGACGGCCTGCTATGTGGTGGTTCATGCTCACAAGAATGGCAGGAGGGCTTCCCGAGCCACGTCAGCGATCGGGCCCGCGCCGCCGACTATGGCCTTGAGGGATCACGGCGCTGGGGTGGGAGGGTGAGCTCGGCGAGGGCAGGCGCAGGCACGACCTCCTCGATGAGGGGGAACAGTTCCCGCTCCTCAAGGCGGATGTGGCTCTCCAGCCGCTTGGCGATCTCCTGCATGTCCCCAGCGAGGTCCCCGCCCTCGTCGAGCGCTCGGCGCAGCCGGAGGAGAAGGCCATGGATCTGAACGTGGTCGACGAGTACGCGGGCCAAGATGTCCGGCACGGTTGGCGCGGCCTCGACGAGGAGGGGGAAGACCAGTTCCTCCTCCTCCCGGAAGTGGGGGAGGAGCGACCTCTGGTAGAAATCCAAGAAGGTTCTGCTCGCGGCGGCTCGCCCGGGCGCGGGCTCCCCGGCGGCCAGCCGGAGCCTCCTGGCAGCCGCCAGCGCGTGATGATGGTCGTGAGACAAGGGCACAAGGGCCGGATCGCGAGCCATGGCTCATCCTCGCGCACCGGGTGCGGCTCGATGGGCGCCGGTTTCACTGTGGAAGGAGGAGCCGTACCCCCGCGGTCAGGGGATGACGGTCTGGTGCGCCACCACCTGCTTCGAGCCGGTCGGCCTCACGGTGATCTTGAAGTCCCCGTCCGCGCCGTGGCACACCATGCTGTCGCCGTCCATGAGGTCCAACGTGGCGATGCCCTCCGCATCCGTCGTCACTGTCGCCTCCTCCTGGCCGGGGGTGAGCTCCACGATCATGTCGGCGGGGCTCACCGCGGTGAACACCACGGGGATGCCGACGGCCGGCTGGCCCTCCGAATCCTTCACCCGGATCTGCACGGGTGCGAACCGGGCCTGGGCTCCGCCGGCACGGGCGGCGGAGCGCTGCACCTGCTGGTTGTCGCCCGCGATGATCGAGGTGGTCAGCGACAGCGGGGGAGCCACCGACAGGTGGGCGGCCGCGGCGGCGCGCCCATGGCGTGCCATCAGGTCGAAGGACCCCCAGTCGTAGAACGCCGACAGGGCGGAGCCGCGCATGTGGTCCAGGGTTGCCACGCCCGCCTCGTCCGTGGTGACAACGAGGGGTGAACGCCCGTGCGGGTCGAGCTGGATACCCATGTTCCCCGGCGTCTCACCCACGGACCATGAGACCTCCTCGCCCGCCAACGGGGCCCCGGAGGCATCCCGGAGGGCAGCCGCAACGGGCGCGAAGGTTGCCATCGGGAAGCCGTGCTCGGTCATGATGGCCGAGACGGTCTGGTTGTCCCCCGAGATGATCGTCAAGGTCTCGAGGGCGGGCGCGGGTGCCTCGGGCGGCTCGACGTCGGTCGCCGCTGCGCTGTGGTCGGTCATGAAGGGGTCCTTTCCTGGCGGGAGGAAGCAAGCTGTGGCGGCATCAGGCCGTTTCGGCGTCACCAGGCTCCTTGACGGCCACTTTCATCATGCGCTGATTCGCTGACGGACGCCGGACATTGCGGATCAGGTGCAGTGCTGCAAGGCCGCGGATGGCCAATCCGGAGATGTCCACCTGCCACCACTCGAGGCCGTGAAACGCTGACGTCGGGAAGGCGTGGTGGTTGTTGTGCCAGCCTTCGCCGAAGGACACGAGCGACATCAGCCAGTTGTTGGTGCTGTAGTCGTCGGATTCGTACGGGCGTTTGCCATAGAAGTGGCAGATCGAGTTGATGCTCCAGGTGACGTGGTGCAGCAGGAAGATGCGCACGAGGCTTCCCCACACCAGGGCGGTGAAGGCGGCGTGCAGCGAGTGGGTGAGCGCCAGGGCGATGGCCGGGGCGAGAGCAAACGACACCACGGTCCAGAGCGGGAAGAGGGCGCTCACGGCGCGGATCCCACGGTCCTTCAACAGGTCGGGGGCAAAGCGCTCGACCCGGGTCCGGTCCTCCACAAAGAACCAGCCGACGTGGGCGTGGTAGAGGCCGCGCACCGTGGCCATGAAACCGTCGCCCTCCACCAGGTGGGGAGAATGGGGATCCCCCTGCTTGTCGGTGAACATGTGGTGGCGGCGGTGGTCGGCGACCCAGGGGATGACCGATCCCTCAACCGCGAGCGACCCTGCGATGGCCAACGCGATGCGCACCGGGGCCGGGGCATCGAAGGAACGATGGGTGAGCATGCGGTGGAAGCCAAGCGTCACCCCGAGGATCGAGACGCTGTACAGCCCCACCAGCAGCCCGAGGTCCAGGCCCGAGATCCCGCCCCAGAGGAGCCGAATCCCGACCAGGAACCCGACGAAGGGGGCGATCGTGATGGCGAGGGTGATGCGGCGCTGCAGGCGGAGGCTTGTGCCCGGCTCCGTGATCGGGGCGGGCGGCGGGGGAGCGAGAAGGGGTGGCGCGGGCTCGGTGGACGTCGCCGGCGTCATACGCCCACAGCCCCGGCGCCCGCAGGCGTCACCACGTGCAGTTACTTATGCGCATAGACATCCCGACTCTCTAGGTGGCCGACGCTTCACCAGGGTCAGGGATGCGCCTCAGAACCCCCGCCAGGATCTCAGGCAGGGGTGATGGCTGGGATGCTACTACACCCTCGGCGTTAGGGCCCGGCAAGCCGAGGACGGCTCCAGGCACGGGTCGTACGGGTTCGGGTTCTCGGGGGCCGGGCTGTGCCCGCTACCCGGTGACCTCGGCCAGGCGGCCGGTGCCCACGTCGTAGATGAAGCCCCGTGCGTCGGCGTGGGGGAGGAACGGGCATGCCCGGATGCGGGCGATGCTCTGGCGGACGTCGGCCTCCAGGTCCACGAAGGATTCGAGGGCGAAGGGGGGCCGGATCCCGGTCTCGGCCGCGATGGCGTCCTTCAGCTCGTCGTCCCGGAAGCCCAGCATGCCGCAGTCGGTGTGGTGGATGAGCACGATCTCCCGGGTGCCCAGCAGCCGTTGCGAGATCACGAGCGAGCGGATGGCGTCCTCGGTGACCGCACCGCCGGCGTTGCGGATGACGTGCGCATCGCCTTCCTGCAGGCCCAGGATGCGGTACACGTCCAGCCGGGCGTCCATGCACGCCACGACGGCGAGCCCCCGGGCAGGACGGCCGGGCGCGCCCGGCGCGCCAAAGGTCCTGGCAAAAGCGTCGTTGTTGCGCAGCAGGTCGTCGATGGGGCTCACGGCGGGGCAGTCTAGAGCTACGCTCCAGGGCCGATGACCTTCGACGATGTCGCTGAGCTGGCCCTCCAGCTACCCGAGGCGGGGGAAGCCGAACGCCGCGGGACCCGGATCTGGATGGTCGGCGCGAAGACCTTCGCCTGGGAGCGGCCCTTCTCCAAGGCCGATCTCCGGCGGTTCGGGGACACCCCACCCCCGCCCGGCCCCATCCTGGCGCTGCGCGTGGCGGATCTCATGGACAAGGAAGCGGTGCTGGCGGCTCACCCGGAGGCCTTCTTCACCATCCCGCACTTCGAGGGCTTCACGGCCATCCTCGTGCAGCTCGACCTGGCCACCCGGGAGGACCTGGGCGAGGCCATCGTGGATGCCTGGCTGGCCTGCGCCCCGCCCAGGCTGGCGGAGACCTACCAGGGCCTCTAGGCCGGACGCCCTGCCATTCTTGTGAGCATGAACCACCATAAAGGTGGCTCAGCGTCACAGGAAACTCCGGAAGTGGCGCTGGCATCCATCTCCCGGCGCACGCGCGCATGAACCGGCGGGGTTTCGGGAAGTAACTCTGCAATGGGTTGTTCTGAGCGCGAGCTCCTCGAGGTTTTCGATCCGGCGCCCCCCACCGAGGCGTGGTGCCGCCGCATGCGCGGCGTCCTCCTGCTGGAGGGGCCGGTCATGGCTGCCTTCGGGGTCCTGGTGCTGCTCACGAGCGCTCCGCACCGGGTGGGAGTGGCAGTCGCCTGCTTCCTGGTGGCGGTGATGGCGCCCATCGCGACCGTCGGCATCCAGCACCGCATCGAGGCGGCTCGGCGCTACTACGGGACGGCGGACGACATTCCCTGGGAGCCCCCGGTGCAGGATGCGCTCGCCCACGCCGGAGCCTCCCGCGGCTGGGGGACCGGGCAGTAGACTGCGCCTGGTCCCGGCAGCGGCCGGCTGGACCGGCGCAGATGGGTCCGGGCCGAGGAACCCTCGGGGGGCGCACTGCAGATTCCGCCGAATGCCCGACGAGCGGAGGCCCATCGCCTCCGGACGCAACGGCTTGCCCGCACGATCGCCGTAGCGGTCGCCCTCCTTCTGCTCCTGGTCTTCGGGCTGCCCCGCCTCTTCGGCGGATCGGGCAAGAGCACGGGGACCCACGTGGCCACCAGCCCGAGTACGCCTGCGCCGGCGCTGAGCCCGTCGCCGTCCCCGCTCTCGGCGGTGGGTCCCCCGCCCAGTCTGACCGTGACGACACTGCCCACCGGGCTCCCCGCCGCGCTGTCCCGCGAGCAGGTCCAGCCCAGCGGGTCCAACCTGCTCATCCTGGGGGGGCTGACCGGCAGCACCTCGAGCGCCGCGGTACAGGTCTTCAACCCGATCAGCGACACGGTCGGGCCGGCGGGGACCCTTGCCGTCGCCACCCACGACGCCGCCTCGGCCCACCTGGCCGACGGCACTGACCTGCTCTTCGGCGGGGGCGAGGCGACCACCATCGACACGGTGCAGGCCTTCGCCACCACGGGCGGGCGGACCGTCGGGCACCTGCCCCAACCCCGATCCGACCTCGAGGCGGCGACGATCGCCGGCAAGGTGTACCTCCTGGGCGGGTACAACGGGCAGGCCGACCAGCCCGACATCCTGGAGACCACCGACGGGGTCACCTTCAAGCTGCTCACGACCCTGCCCCTGCCCGTGCGCTACGCCGGCATCGGGGTGGTGGGCAACACCATCTTCCTGGTTGGGGGGGAACACAACGGGGCCCAGACCAACGCGATCCAGGCGGTCGATGTGCAGGCCGCCACCGCGACGGTCATCTCCCACCTGCCGGTGGCCCTGTCCCACGAATCGGCATTCGTCCTCGGGGGCTCGCTGTTCGTGGCCGGTGGGCGTTCGGGCGCGACCACCCGGTTCCAGGTGGACGCGGTCAGCCCGCATACCGGGGGCCTGACCCGGGCTGGCGCCCTGACCCAGCCGATCGCCGACGCCGGCATCGGCCAGCTGGGCCAGACCGTGTACCTGATCGGGGGCGAGACGCCGGCCCAGCTCCGCACCATCGTGCGCATCAGCCCGGTCACCGGGTGAGGTAGCCCGGGATGCCTGCCCGGTATGTCGGGGCGCTCGACCAGGGCACCACCAGCACCCGGTTCCTGATCTTCGACCGGGAGGGGCGGGTGGTGACAGCCGACCAGCGTCCCCACGCCCAGATCTATCCCCGGCCCGGGTGGGTGGAGCATGACGCGACCGAGATTTGGGCCCGCTGCGGGGAGGTGATCACCGGGGCGCTCGCCGCCGCCTCGCTGCAGCCGCGCGATCTGGCGGCAGTCGGGGTCACGAACCAGCGGGAGACGGTGGTGGTGTGGGATGCGGCGACCGGCGAGCCGGTGGCCAACGCCATCGTGTGGCAGGACACCCGCAGCCGGGAGCAGTGCGAGTTCCTCGCCGCCGCATCCCCGCTCGGGATCGACCGTTTCCGGGCGACAACCGGATTGCCGGTGGCCACCTACTTCTCCGCCCCCAAGGTGGCCTGGATCCTGGAGCACCTGGGGCTGTACCCGCGGGCGGCGGGCGGGGGCCTGCTGTTCGGCACCATCGACTCCTGGCTGATCTGGAACCTGACCGGCGGGGCCCGGGGCGGGATCCACGTCACCGACGTCACCAACGCCAGCCGCACCCTGCTCCTGGACCTCGACACCCTGGCCTGGGACCCGGGGCTGCTGGGGCTGTTCGGGATCCCCGAGGCGATGCTCCCCGCGATTGCATCCTCGTCGGTGGTCTATGCCGAGGGGGTCGGCGGGTTGGCGGGGGTGCCGATCGCGGCCGACCTCGGCGACCAGCAGGCTGCCCTCTTCGGCCAGACGTGCTTCGCCCCGGGCGAAGCCAAGAACACCTACGGGACCGGCTGCTTCCTGCTGGTCCACACCGGGGAGCGGCGGGTCGCCTCCACCTGCGGCCTGATCACCACCGTGGCACATCGCCTCGGCGAGCAGCCGGCGTGCTACGCCCTGGAGGGCTCGGTGGCGATGGCCGGGGCGGTGGTGCAGTGGCTGCGGGATGGCCTGGGGTTGATCGGCACCTCGGCCGGCGTCGAGCCGCTGGCCCGCAGCGTGCCGGACAACGGCGGCGCCTACCTGGTGCCGGCCTTCGCCGGGCTGTTCGCCCCCCACTGGCGCAGCGACGCCCGGGGGGTCATCGCCGGGCTTACCCGGTCCGTGACTGCGGGGCACCTCGCCCGGGCGACCCTGGAGGCGACGGCGTTCCAGACCCAGGAGGTGGTGGCCGCGATGGCGGCGGACACCGGGGAGGCGCTCGCCGAGCTCAAGGTGGACGGGGGCATGGTGGGCAACGAGCTCCTGATGCAGTTCCAGGCCGACCTCCTCGGCGTCCCCGTGGTGCGGCCGGCCGTGGCGGAGACCACAGCGCTGGGGGCGGCCTTCGCCGCCGGGCTGGCCGTGGGGTTCTGGGGATCCCCGGACGAGCTGCGAGCGTGCTGGCACGAGGACCGGCGCTGGGAGCCGGCCATGGCCGAGCCCGAGCGGGCGCGGCTGTTGCGGGAATGGCAGAAGGCGGTCGCCCGCAGCCTCGCTTGGGTGGACTGACATTGACGTGGACTGACGTGGGTGGGACTGACGTGGGTTCGGACTCAGGTGGCGTGAGCTAGGTGGAGACCGAGATCCTCGTCATCGGGGGCGGCGCCACCGGGTGCGGTGTGGCCTGGGACGCCGCCCTCCGGGGCTTCGCCACCGTGCTGGTGGAGCGGGGGGCGCTGGCCTCGGGGACGACCGGGCGCTTCCACGGTCTGCTCCACTCCGGGGCGCGCTACGCCGTGACCGATCCGGTGGCGGCGCAGGAGTGCGCCTCGGAGTCCGCCATCCTGCGGCGCATCGCCCCGGCGTGTGTGGCGGACACCGGCGGGCTGGTGTTGGCGCTCCCCGGAGACGATCCCGGGTATGTCGAGCGATTCCCTGACGCCTGTGCCGCCGCCGGGATCGAGGTGGCGGAGGCCCGCAGCGGTGACCACCCGGCGGTCTCGCAGGACGCGGTACAGGCGTTCTCGGTGCCCGACGCGGTGCTGGACGGAAGGGCCCTGGTGCAGGCGTGTGCCCGGGCGGCCCGCCGGGCCGGGGCGGTGGTGCTGGAGCAGGCGCGGGTGGTGCGATTCCTCCGGGCCGGCACCGCGGTGGCGGGCGCCGTCGTGCGCCGGGGGGACCGGGAGCTCGAGCTCCACGCCCCGGTGGTGGTCAACGCCGCGGGGGCCTGGGCGGGCGCGGTGGCCACACTTGCCGGGTGTGGGGTGCCGGCCCGGCTCAGCGCCGGCGTGCTCGTCGCCGTGACGGGACCGGAGGGGCCGGCGGTGCCGATTGTGGTGAGCCGATGCCGGGCGCCCGGCGACGGCGACATCGTGGTGCCGCTGGGCGGCGAGTTGGTCATCGGGACCACCGACACCCCGGTTGACTACCCGGAAGGCCTCCCGGACCCGGACCCTGCGGTTCCCGGCCTGCTGGCGGCGGGGGCGGACCTGGTGCCGGGGATCGCCGAGGCGGTTGCTGCTGGTGCGAGGCCTCGGGCCTGGACGGCGGTGCGGCCGTTGGTGGCCGGGACGGCGGCCCCTCCGGGAACCTCCTCGGGCCGCGGCCTGTCTCGCGGCCACCTGGTCATCGACCACGCCTTTGCCGATAGGGTGGGCGGCCTCATCACCGTCACCGGGGGCAAGGCCACCACCTTCCGGCTCATGGCCGAAGACGCCGTGGACGCCGCCTGCCGCATCCTGGGCTCCCGGGAGCCCTGCCGGACTGCCGGCGAGCGCCTGGATGCCGGAGGAGTGCCGGGAGGCGAATCCGGTACGCTCGCACCGTGAAGCGCCAGCAGCTGCGCACAACCGCCGTGCTGACCAATATCACGGCGCTCCGGGTCGTCCTCGTCCCGGTCATCATGGTTCTCATCCTGGGCGGGCCCCGCCACGCCTATGCGTTCGCCGGGGCCAGCGGCCTGTTCGTGCTCGCCGCGGTGACCGACTTCGTGGACGGGTACCTGGCCCGGCGGTGGCGCCTCACCACCACCCTGGGCGCCTTCCTGGACACCACCGCCGACAAGCTGCTGGTCTCCGGCGTCCTGATCGCCCTGGTGAGCGTCGGGCGTATGTCGGTGTGGATCGCGGTGATCATCGTCGGCCGGGAGTTGCTGATCCTCGGCCTCCGGGGGGTGGTAGCCGCCGCCGGGACCCCCTTCCCACCCTCGATCTGGGGCAAGCTCAAGGCCAACACCCAGTTCGCCGGCATCTTCCTGGCCATCGTCCGCTACCCGCACCACCTGGGGCCGCTGTTCCTCGACCAGTGGGTGATGCTGGCGGTGGCGGCCGTCACCATCGCCTCGGCCGCCGAGTATGTGGTGCGCTTCGCCCCGGAGCTGGCCGGCCGGGGGGGAGGGTGAGCAGCACCCAGATCTTCGTCACCGGGGGATCGGGCTTCGTCGGGGGCGAGATCCTCCGGCGCCTCGTCGCCGATGGCCGTGCGGTCAGGGCGCTGGCCCACTCGCCGGGGTCGGCCGAGCGGCTGGCCGGGATGGGGGCCACGCCGGTCAGCGCCGATCTGCTCGATCCCCGGGGCCTGGCCGAGGCCATGGCCGGGACCGGGTGCGTGTACCACGCCGCCGGGCTCAACGCGTTCTGCCTGCGCGACCCGGCTCCGCTGTACACGGTCAACGTTGCAGGGTCGGTGTCGGTCATCGAGGCGGCCGCACTCGCCGGGGTGCCGCGGGTGGTGTACACGTCGTCGGCCTCGACCATCGGCGAGGCCCCGGGCACCATCGGCCGGGAGGACTCGCCCCACCGGGGCAGGTTCACGTCCGACTACGAGCACGCCAAGCACGACGCCGAACGGGCCGTGCTGGCGGCCGGCCGGGATCGGGGGGTCGAGGTCGTCTCCGTGAACCCGTCCTCGGTGCAGGGGCCGGGGCGCACCCGGGGAACAGCCCGCCTCCTGATCGACTACCTGAACGGGCGCCTCAAGTTTTTCGTCGACACCCACCTGAGCCTGGTCGACATCGCTGACTGCGCCTCCGGGCACCTGCTGGCCGAGGAGCGGGGCGTGGCCGGGGAACGGTACGTGTTGAACGGGGCCTGCCTGACCTCGGCCGAGGCGCTGGCGCTGCTGTCCCGGCTGGGGGGCGCCGAGCACCGGGTCCGGACCCTGCCCGCCGGGGTGGCCATGGTGGGGGCGTCCGTGGTGGAGGCGGCCTGCGCCCTCCTGAGGCGGATCCCGCCGGTGTGCCGGGAGCAGGCGCGTGCCGTGGCACACGGCCACCGCTACGACGGGTCGCGTGCGACGCGCGACCTCGGCCTGGCGTATACCCCCATCGAGGAGACGCTCGCCCGGACCATTGCCTGGTACCGGGAGCACGGCTACGTGAGGCCCCGCGCCGAGTCGGGCTCCTAGGACTCTGAGGCGGCGGCCTGCGGCTTGCTGGCCGCCAGCAGCCCGATCAGCCAGTAGTTGCGCTTGTAGGTCTGCCACTGGAGGCGGGCGCTGCGCAGGTTGGCCTGCTCGATGTCGGAGCGCAGGTGGAGGCCGTGCAGGAGCAGGGCGCCGGGCGACGACCACAGGGCCAACCGGCGCAGGCGCCGGATCGACTTGAACGCGTAGGGCGTGATGTTGCGCAGCCGGACGTCGGTCAGGCCCACCGCCTCGCTCCAGGCGACGATCTCGTCGCTGGTCGCCAGGTCCTCGATGGCCCAGCCCTTCAGCCACTCGTGCATGAGCTCCTCGCCGTCACCCGGGTAGGGGCGGTCGATGCGGAACCAGTCCTCCATCAGCAGCCGCCCCCCTGGCTTGAGCACCCGGGCACTCTCGCGGAGGAAGGCCTGCTTGCCGTCGGAGGGGACGTGGCACACGCTCTCCTGCGCCCAGACGGCGTCGAAGCTGGCGTCGCCGTAGGGCAGGGCCGTGAAGTCGGCGATCTCGAAGTGGACCTTGTCGTCCAGGTGGCGCTTGGCGGCGTACTTGCGGGCCCGGCCGAGCTGCACCTCCGACAGGGTGATGCCCAGCACCTCGACGCCGTAGGTGGCCGCCAGCCACAGCGCCGGGCCGCCCACCCCGCAGCCGGCGTCCAGCACCCGCATGCCGGGGCGGAGGTCGCCGAGATCGGCGAGGGCCCGGGTCATGTTGAGCAGCGACTGGGCGTGGTTGCGGGTGCGGTCGTCCCAGTAGCCCCAGTGCATCCCGAGGTTGCGCATCCACACGACCCGGTAGTCGAACCAGGTCCCGTCGTAGTACTTGACGATGGGCTCGACGTAGTCGGGCTTCTGATCGGGGGGGCTCATGGGCGGGGAGATGCTAGCAGCGTAGTCTCCTTCCCCGTGCTCCTGACCCCCACCACCATGGCCTCCACCGGCGAGGCGATCGCTCGAGACCCCTCGGGCCGGGTTGTGTTCGTTCCCGGCGCACTCCCCGGCGAGGAGGTCCTCGCCGAGATCGAGGCCGAGCGCCCGAAGTCGGCAACCGCACGCCTGGTCTCGGTCGGGACGCCATCGCCCGACCGGGTGGCGCCCCCGTGCCCGGAGGTGGCCCGGGGATGCGGCGGCTGCGGGTGGCAGCACATCCGCCTCGAGGCCCAGCGCCGCCACAAGGAGGAGATCGTGGCCGCCGCGCTGCGGTTCGCGAGCGTGGACCCGCCAGATTTCCCGCCCACGGTGGCCCTGGAGCCCTGGGGCTTCCGCACCAGCGTGCGGGCGGCAGTGACCGGGGGACGGGCGGGCTTCCACGCCGCCCGGTCGCACGACATGGTGGCGGTGGCGGGCTGCATGGTGCTGCACCCGCTCCTGGCCCCCCTCCTCACCGGCTGCCGGTACCCGGGGGCGGACGCGGTGCTGCTGCGCTGCGGGGCGAGCACCGGTGAGCGGATGGCGGCCACCACCCCGGCGGGCCGGGGGGCTGGGTTGCCCGCCGACGTACATCCCGGCTGGGTCCACGAGGACGTCGCCGGGCGCCGGTGGCGGGTTTCGGCGGGCTCCTTCTTCCAGAGCCGGCCCGACGGGGCCGAGGCTCTGGTGCGATTGGTCACCGACGGGGCCGGCGGTGATCCCGGAACAGCGCTCGACCTGTACAGCGGCGTGGGCCTGTTCGCCGGGGTGCTGGCCGAGCGGGGGTGGTCGGTCACCGCCGTGGAGAGCACGGCGAGCGCGGTCCGGGACGCCCGGCACAACCTGAAAGGGTCCCGGGCACAGGTGGTTCGGGCCGACGCCACCCGGTGGGCACCGCCGGTGGCCGACCTTGTGGTGGCCGATCCGCCCCGGGTGGGCCTCGGCCGGCGCGGGGTGGCGGTGGTGGCCGCCAGTGCCGCCGGGCGCCTGGTGCTGGTGAGCTGCGACGCCGTCAGCCTGGGCCGGGACGCCGCCCTGCTGGCGCGGGAAGGCTTCCGCCTGGCGTCGGTGCAGCTGGTCGACCTGTTCCCGCAGACCGCCCACGTGGAGGTCGTGAGCGTGTTCGAGCGGGCCTAGTTGCGGCCGGAGTAGGCTGCGGCTTTATGCGCCTGCGCCTCATCCCCCGCGAGGAGTCCTTCTTCGACCTGTTCGAGGCCATGGCCCAGAAGGTCCTTGCGGGCTCCCAGTCCCTGGTGGACCTCCTCCACGACTACACCGACGTCTCCCGCAAAGTTGCTGCGCTCGTCGGCATCGAACATGAGGGCGACGAGATCGTGCACGAGATCATGCGGCGGCTCAATACGACGTTTGTAACGCCGTTCGACCGCGAGGACATCAGCCGCCTGGGCTCCCAACTCGATGATGTCCTCGACCACGTCGAGGCGGTGGGGGAGTATCTGGAACTCCACAAGATCGATCAGCCCCTGCCGCAGATGGGGGCCTTGGCGGAAACCTTGTGCAAGGCCGCCAAGGCCACGGCGGAGGCAATGCCCAAGTTGCGAGACCTGAAGGACCTGGCCGGCTACACGGTGGAGGTCAACCGCTTGGAGAACGAGGGGGATCGGGCCTACCGGCGCACCATCGCCAGCCTGTTTTCGGGTGAGTACAAAGCCATGGATGTCCTGAAGTGGAAGGACATCATCGAGGAGATCGAAGCGGCGATCGACACGCTCGAGGACGTGGCCAACACTGTCGAAGACATCGTGCTCAAGCAGACCTGAGCGCGCCACCGTGACATCGCATACGACCTCCCGGGCCGCATGAACGCCGCGGGCATCTTCCTGATCGCGATGGCGCTTGCCTTTGACTTCGCCAACGGCTGGCACGACTCCGCCAACTCCATCGCCACCATCGTCTCGACGCGGGTGCTTTCGCCCCGCTACGCCGTGCTCTGGGCGGCCTTCTTCAACTTCGTCGCCTTCCTCATCTTCGGCGTGGCCGTCGCCAAGACCATCGCTTCGATCATCAAACCGGCAGTGGCGAGCGACGCCGTGATCTTCGCCGCTTTGTTCGGGGCGATCGCATGGGACATCATCACCTGGTACTTCGGCCTCCCGACTTCGTCCTCCCACGCCCTCGTGGGCGGGCTAGTGGGAGCCGGCGTTGCCCGCTCCGGCTGGCATGTCGTCAACGGGGGCGCTCTGTGGAAGACGGTGGAGTTCATCATCCTGTCGCCGGTCATCGGCCTGATCCTGGGCCTGGTGTTCATCGTGGCGATCTACTGGGTGATGCGCCGGGCCAGCCCGCGCTTCGCCAACCGTCTGTTCCGCCGCGGTCAGCTGCTGTCAGCGGCCGCCCTGTCCCTGGGCCACGGTGCCAACGACGCCCAGAAGACGATGGGAGTGATCGCGGTGGTGCTGCTGGCCCGCCATGACATCAACTCCCTGAGCAGCATCCCCATCTGGGTGGTCCTGGCCGCCAACGCGTCGATTGCTCTCGGGACCGCGTCGGGCGGTTGGCGGATCGTTCGCACGATGGGTCAGAAGATCACCAACCTGGTGCCGGTGCAGGGCTTCGCCGCCGAGACCGCGGCGGCGATCACCCTGTTCGTGACGTCGGGCCTCGGGATCCCGGTCTCCACGACGCACACCATCACCGGGGCCATCGTCGGCGTCGGATCGACGCGGCGGCTGTCGGCCGTACGCTGGGGCGTTGCCGGGCGCGTGGTGTGGGCGTGGTTCCTGACCATCCCGGTGGCCGCCGGGATGGCCGCCATCGCGCTCGAAGTCGTCACCCGCCTCCACTGACCCCCGATCCGGGCCCCTGCGCCGGGCGCAGGTCGGGGTGCTCGACCTCTGGGTGCGAGGCGTCTGTGAACTCCTCGAACTCGCCGGTGACCAGGTAGGCGACCTGCTCACCGATGTCCACCGCGTGGTCGCCGACCCGTTCCACCTGCCGGGAGACCAGGTGCATGTCGACGCACCACGCCAGGAGGCCCCGGTCTCCCGCGGCATCCAGGACCTCGGGGAGCATCCCCCGGTTCAGCAGGTCGACGCGCTCGTCCATGATGGTGAGGCGGCGGCTCAGCTCAGCGTCCCGGCGCGCGAGAGCGATCATGGCGGCCTCCAGCATGCGCAGCGCGATGCCCCCCATCTCTTCCAGCCGCTCCAGGACGGAACTGGAGCGGGGCAAGCTGTGGGCTGACTCCCCGATCTTGGCGATGTTGACCGCCATGTCGCCGACGCGTTCCAGATGCCCGTTCACATGCACCAAAGCGGTGAGCAGGCGCAGGTCCGACGCCCAAACCGGACTCTGGAGGGCGTACAGGGCGACGATCTGTCGTTCTACGCGCAGGTAGTAGTCGTCGATCTCGTCGTCGCCCGCGATCACCCGTCGGTACACCTCGGGGTCCCCCCCAGACAGCCCGACGATGGACAACTCGAACTGGCGCTGGGCAGCCACTGCCATAGCCTGGACGTCGTCCTCCAGGGCGGCGAGTAGCTGCCGGAACAACGGGCGACCGTCATCGTGCATGGCGTGACCCTCTCCACGATGAAGATATGCCTGCTGGAAAGCACCGGGTCATGGGGCGAGCACCCGGACCGAGCATGGGTCACCGGATGAGCCGATTCCAGGGCGTCGCGGTCGATCCCGCTACGAGCCTCGCCGTGGGGAGCGTCATCAAGAATCTCCTGAACCACTGATGGCAGGTGCGGCCGGTACCATGGGCCGATGCACGGGGCCGCGCAGCGGATACGGGACCTGCTTGCCGCCGGGCACGCCATCAACATGCCCGGCGTCTACGACGCGCTCTCGGCCCGGCTCGCCACCCAGGCCGGCTTCGACGTCCTGTTCATCTCGGGCTACTCGGTGTCGGGATCCCGGCTGGCGCTGCCTGACTTCGGCTACCTGACCCAGACCGAGGTCACCCAGACCGCCCGGGAGGTGTGCGCCGCCACGCCGCTGCCGGTGATCGTCGACGCCGACACCGGCTACGGCAACCCGCTCAGCGCCCTGCGGACCGCCCGGCTGGTTGCCGGGGCGGGCGGAGGGGGCGTGTTCCTGGAGGACCAGCTCTGGCCCAAGAAGTGCGGCCACTTCGCCGGCAAGCGCGTGGTCCCCGCCTCAGAGTGGCTCGCCAAGCTCCGCGCTCTCCTCGACCTGCGCGCCGAGGAGGGGGTCGACCTCTTCCTGGTCGCCCGGACCGACGCCCGGAGCGCGGTCTCGCTCCATGAGGCCATCGACCGGGCCAAGGCCGCCCGCGACCTCGGCGTGGACGCCGTCTTCGTGGAGGCCCCGGAGAGCATCGACGAGCTGGAGCGGGTGGCCAAGGAGGTCGAGGGTGTGACCCGGGTGGCGAACATGATCGAGGGGGGCCGGACCCCCCTGCTCACCCCCAAGGAGCTGCACGACCTGGGCTTCGATCTCATCGTGACGCCGCTCACCGCCCTCTTCGCCGCCACCAGAGCCATCCGGGAGGCCTTCGCCGTCCTGAAGGCCGAGGGCACCCTGCGCGACCGTCCGGACCTGGTGGTGTCCTTCACCGAGTTCGAGCCGGTGGTGGACCTGGCCGGGCACCGGGCACTGGAGGAGCGCTATGGCGCCTAAGCCGGCGGCGGCCGGGTGGCGGCCGGAGTCCTGGCGGGACCACCCGGCTGGCCAGCAGCCCGAGTGGGAGGACGCCGGGGCCCTCGACCGCGCCCTGAAGGAGCTGCGCAACCTGCCCCCGCTGGTGTTTGCGGGTGAGGCCCGGGCACTGAAAAGCGCCCTGGGTGAGGCCGCCCAGGGGAAGGCGTTCGTGCTGCAGGCCGGGGAGTGCGCCGAGTCCTTCGACAACCTGTCGGCGGACGCCATCCGCGACCAGCTGAAGATCATCCTGCAGATGTCGGTGGTGCTGACCTACGCCGCCGGGCTGCCGGTGATCAAGGTGGGGCGCATCGCCGGCCAGTTCGCCAAGCCCCGCTCCGAGGCGCTGGAGCGCCTGGGCGATCGGGAGCTGCCCGCCTTCCGGGGCCACATGGTCAACGCCATCAACTTCGATCCCGAGTCCCGCCGCCCGGACCCGCAGCGCCTGGTGCGGGCCTACCACCAGGCGTCGTCCACCCTGAACCTGCTGCGCGCCTTCACCAAAGGGGGCTTCGCCGACCTCACCCAGGTCCACATGTGGAACCGGGAGTTCGTCGCCGCCAGCCCGCAGGGGCAGCGCTACGAGGACATCGCGGCGGCGATCGACCGTGCCCTGCGCTTCATGGCGGCGTGCGGCATCGACCTGAAGTCCGACGCCGCCCTGCACCAGGTGGACTTCTACACCTGCCACGAGGCCCTCATCCTGGGCTTCGAGGAGGCCCTCACCCGCTCGGACAGCCTGACCGGTGAGTTCTACGACTGCTCCGCCCACCTGCTCTGGGCGGGGGAGCGGACCCGCGAGCCGGGCGGCGCCCATCTGGAGTTCCTCTCCGGCATCCACAACCCGGTGGCCTGCAAGGTGGGCCCGAACGCCACCCCTGCCCAGGTGCTGGAGCTGTGCGACGTGCTGGACCCCGATGGCGAGCCGGGCCGGCTGTCGCTCATCGCCCGCATGGGCGCGGGCGCGGTGCGCGATGCCCTCCCCCCACTGGTGGCGGCGGTGCGGGACGCCGGGCGGCCGGTGGTCTGGGTGTGCGACCCGATGCACGGCAACACCTTCCTGTCCTCCAACGGGCTGAAGACCCGGCGCTTCGAGGACATCGTGGAGGAGATCAAGGGGTTCTTCGCGGTCCACGAGGCCTTGGGCACGTTCCCCGGCGGGGTCCACCTGGAGCTGACCCCGGACAACGTCACCGAGTGCCTGGGGGGCGTCGGTGCGGTGCAGGACGGCCAGCTGGACGTCTCCTACCGCACCCTGTGCGACCCCCGGCTCAATGGCAACCAGTCCCTGGAGCTGGCGTTCGAGATCGGGGAGCTGCTGCAGGCCTGGGCTCGCGGGTAGCCACAGGGCGCCACCCCGCCCCGGGTACGATGACGGGGTGGCCGAGGGCGCGCCCCACCGGGATGCCACGCTGGCGTCGGACGCCGAGCGGGAGTGGGTGTGCGCCCACCTCCAGGAGTCCTGCGTCCAGGGGCGCCTGACCACCGAGGAACTGTCCCACCGCCTCGATCTCGCCCTGCGCGCCCGCACCCGCAGCGAGCTGGACGACCTGCTGGCGGACCTCCCGCCGCCGCCCGGCTACACGCCGCCCCCGCCCAGCGGCAAGCGTTGGCACCTGGGCGTCGTGGGCTCCACCCGGCGGACCGGGCGTTGGCGGGTCCCGGCGGAGAGCTGGTGGACCTCGGTGATGGGCGGGTGCCGCCTCGACCTCACCCGGGCGACGTTCGAGTCCGCGGTCACCACCATCAACATCGTGGCGGCGATGGGAGGCGTGGAAGTCCGGGTCCCCAAAGGCTTCGAGATCGACATGCAGGGCACGGCGCTGCTGGGCGGGCGCCACCTGCGCCTGGAGGGGCCGCCCCCACCCCCCGGTGCACCGGTGATCCGGCTGCGGGTGATGTCGTGCCTGGGCGGGGTGAAGGTGACCGACCGGGAGAGCCTCCGGGCCCGCCTGCGCCAGTATTGAGCCCGCGCACCGGTCCTGAGCGCGAGACGGTGCACCGCCGCCCGGCGGCGGGCGGGGTGGCCATTGTCGAGCTCGACCGCCCCGAGCGGCGCCACGCGATGGACACCGCGCTGCTGGCCCGCCTCATCGCCGCCCTGGAGTCGGCGGCGGCCGACGGGGCCGTCCGGGCGGTGGTGGTCACCGGCGCCGGGGGGTGCTTCTCCTCGGGCGCCGACGTCTCGGAGCCGCTCGACCACGCCGGGGCGGTGGCGCGCATGGGGCTGTTCACCCGGCTCTACGAGCTGGCGGCCACCTTCCCCAAGCCCACGGTGGCGGCCATTGACGGCTGGTGCATCGGTGGGGGGGCCGAGCTGGCCTCGTGCTGCGACCTGCGCGCCGGGACCCCGGGGTGCGGCATCCGGTTCCCGGGAGGAGCTTTTGGGGTGCCCGTCGGGGCGGCTCGGCTGCCGATGCTCATCGGCCTTTCGCACGCCAAGGATCTGCTCATGACCACCCGGACCGTGGGTGGCGAGGAGGCCTACCGGATGGGTTTGCTCAACCGGCTGGCCGAGCCCGAGGCGGTGCTGGCGGTAGCGTGTGCCCTGGCCGGCGCCATGGCCGCCAACAAAGGTGCCGTGACGCAGAAACGTGCCCTGGAGGATGCCCTGGACCTGGCTGCGAAACGGGAGGCCGAGCACCGGGCGATGCTGCGCTGGCAGGACGCAGCGCGCGGGCTCATGGGGTAGCAACCGGTAACCGCACGGCCTTAGACAACAGAAAAGGCGCCTGGGCACGAGGGGAAGACCGGCCCATGACACCTTTTCTTGCGCGGGAGCTTACTCGTCTTTTCCCTGTCCGCGCAAAAACCCGGCAATTCTCCGCCCCCAGGACCGGCGGCGACCACGGCACTCACAGCGGGTTCCCAGGCGGGGCAGAGCGATGCCCCAGGGCCGTGCGTATGCTGGGTGGCGAGGGTCCGCGGCGCCCAAGGCGGGTGCCGAACCCCTGAAGGAGTGAGGCCGCATGCTCCCACGTCGGGGATTCCGGCTGGGCAAGATCCTGGGGGTGGAGGTCACCCTCGACGCCTCGTGGTTCATCTTCGGCGCGGTCATCACCTGGCTGCTGGCGACTACGTTCCACACCGGCGCCCCCCACGTCTCCACCGGGGCGGGCTACCTGCTGGGCGCCATGGGTGCGCTGCTGTTCCTCTGCTCGGTCCTGGCCCACGAGCTGAGCCACGCCGTGGTCGCCCAGCGCAAGGGCATCCCGGTGCACAGCATCACGCTGTTCATCTTCGGCGGCGTGGCTCAGATCACCGAGGAGCCCCACACCCCGGGCGACGAGTTCCGCATCGCCATCGCCGGCCCGGCCCTCTCGGTGGTGCTGGGCGTGGTCTTCTGGACGCTGGGGGCCGGGGCTCGGGCGATCGGCGCACCGGCGGGCGACGCCCTGTTCCACATGATGGGCTACACCAACCTGGCGCTCGCCGCCTTCAACCTCCTGCCCGGCTTCCCGCTGGACGGCGGCCGGGTGTTCCGGGCCGCCATGTGGCACAGCACGGGCGACTTCGCCAAGGCCACCCGGATCGCCTCCACCTCCGGTCGCATCATCGGCTTTGGCCTCATCGGCCTGGGCGGCCTGATGGCCTTCGGGCGCGACTGGATCGACGGCATCTGGCTGGCGTGTATCGGCCTGTTCCTGGTGCAAGCGGCCACCGGTTCCCGGCGTCAGGCGGTCCTCCAGGCCACCCGGCCGGCCACGGTCGGCGACCTCATGACCCGCCAGCCGGACTGGGTGCGGGCGGACCAGCCGATCGACGACGCCTTCGGCGCCCGCCTGGCCGCCGCCCGGGACCGGGCGCTCCCGGTGGTGGGAGCAGCAAGCGGAGCGCCCGAGCCAGGCAGCGGAGCGCCCGAGCCAGGCTGGATCGTGGGGGTGGTCACCGCCGAGGTGCTCGCCACCATCCCGCGCGAGCACTGGGCGGCGCTCACCGCCGGCCAGGTGATGATCCCGATGCAGTGGGCGATGGTCGCCCAGGCCGGCGAACCGCTCGAGTCGGTGTTCGCCCGCCTCGGGATGAATCCCGCCGGCCGCTTCGTGGTGCTGGAGGCCGGGAGGCTGGTGGGGATGCTGACCCCCGCGGCCCTGGCCCGGCCGGCGCCGTACCCGGCCTCCCCGGCCCCGCAGCGGGGCTGACGCTGGCCGCCCCGCTCGAGGCCGGCGAACGCGTCCTCCTGATCGACCAGCGTGCCCGCCGGTACCTGATCACCCTGCAGGCTGGCCAGGCCTTCCACTTCCACCGCGGGATCGTCGCCCACGACCAGCTCATCGGCCAGCCCGAGGGCACTATGGTGGCGGCCACCACCGGGGCCACACTGTTGGCCCTGCGCCCGACCTTCGGCGAGTTCGTGCTCAAGATGAAGCGAGGGGCGCAGGTGGTCTACCCGAAGGACATCGCCATGATCGTCCTCCACGCCGACGTCTTTCCCGGCGCCCGGGTGCTGGAGGCGGGGGCGGGCTCGGGGGCGCTCACGCTGGGCCTGCTGCGGGCGGTCGGCCCTCAGGGCAGCGTCCTGACCTACGAGCTGCGCGAGGACTTCGCCGAGGTGGCCCGGGCCAATGTCGAGGCCTTCACCGGCAAGGCGGAGAACCTCGAGATCCGCCTGGGCGACGTGTACTGCGACGTGGTCGAGACCGACCTCGACCGGGTGGTGCTGGACGTCCCCGAGCCGTGGCGGGCGCTCGGGACGGCGGCGGCCGCGCTCCGGCCGGGCGGCATCTTCGCCGCCTACCTGCCCACGGTGTTGCAGGTCCACACGCTGGTCGAGGCGCTGCACGCCGATCCCGGCTGGGGCCTGGTGGCCTGCTTCGAGGCGCTGGTGCGCCCCTGGCACGTCGAGGGCCGGTCGGTGCGCCCCGAGCACCGGATGGTGGCGCACACCGGCTTCATCACCACCGCCCGGCGGGTGGTTGCCCTCCCGGGCGCTGCCGCCCCGCAGGCGGTGGCCGGGGCGGCCCCCGGCGGCGCGCCCGGTGCCGCGTCCGAAAGCGAAGATCCCGGCTCAGCAATCGGTCCGGGTGAGCCGATAATGCCAGGGGAGCCCCCTATACTTTGACCCCAAACGTGTCACCGGAATCTGCACGCCGGTGCATCGCAGCCAGGAGTGGGTATGCCTCGTCAGCCTGAGTTCGACCGCCGCCTCGCCGAGTACGAGCGGGAGGTGGGCGAGTTGCAGATGACGGTGAAGGTCCTCGAGGAGGAGTCGGGAGCCCTGCGGGCCAAGCTGGCCGACGCCCCCATCCGCATCCGGGAGCTCGAGGCCCACCTGTTGGAGACCCGGGCCGAGCTGTCCAAGTCCCGGGAGCAGTCCGAGCGCATGACCGAGCTGCTGCGCCAGGCGCGCGAGCAGATCGTCGCCCTGCGCGAGGAGATCGAGAAGCTGACGGCGCCCCCCCTCGGCTACGGCGTGTTCCTCGCTGGCCACGAGGACGGCACCCTGGACGTGTTCACCGGGGGCCGCAAACTGCGGGTCCGGGCGGCAGCCGAGGTGGACGCCCGCAGCCTCACCAAGGGTCAGGAGGTCCTGGTCAACGAGGCGCTCAACGTCATCGCGGCGTGCGGCTTCGAGATCCAGGGCGAGGTCGTCTCGCTCAAGGAGCTCATTGAGGACCAGCGGGCGATCGTGATCTCGCACGCCGACGAGGAGCGGGTCGTGCAGCTGGCCGAGCCGCTGCGCACCGCCATCCTCCGGGCGGGCGACTCGCTGCTCATGGACCCCAAGTCCGGCTACATCCTGGAGAAGCTGCCCAAGCCCGAGGTGGAGGAGCTGATCCTCGAGGAGGTGCCCGACATCTCCTACGAGCACATCGGGGGCCTGGACACCCAGATCGAGGCGCTGCGCGACGCCGTCGAGCTGCCCTTCATCCACGCCGACCTGTTCGCCGACCACCAGCTGACCCCGCCCAAGGGCGTGCTGCTCTACGGTCCGCCCGGGTGCGGCAAGACCCTGATCGCCAAAGCGGTGGCCAACTCGCTGGCCAAGCGCTCGCAGGAGATCACGGGCAAGGACGTGCGGGCCTACTTCCTGAACGTGAAGGGCCCGGAGTTGCTGAACAAGTACGTCGGGGAGACCGAGCGCCAGATCCGGCTGATCTTCCAGCGGGCCAAGGAGAAGTCGCAGGAGGGTGTGCCGGTCATCGTGTTCTTCGACGAGATGGAGTCGCTGTTCCGCACCCGTGGATCGGGCATCTCGAGCGATATCGAGACCACGATCGTCCCCCAGCTGCTCTCGGAGATCGACGGAGTGGAATCGCTCAAGAACGTGATCGTCATCGGGGCCTCCAACCGGGAGGACCTCATCGACCCCGCCATCCTGCGCCCGGGGCGCCTGGACGTGAAGATCAAGATCGAGCGGCCGGATGAGGGCGCCGCGGCCGCCATCTGCGCCAAGTACCTGACCCCCGAGGTCCCCATCCACAGCTCTGAGATCGAGGCGTGCGGCGGCGACCTGGCAGCCACGATCCGGGGCATGATCGCCATCACCGTTGCCCACATGTACAGCGTGGGCGACGCCAACGAGTTCCTCGAGGTGACGTACGCCAACGGCGACAAGGAGGTCCTGTACTTCAAGGACTTCGCCTCGGGGGCAATGTTGGAGAACATCGTCCGGCGGGCCAAGAAGCTGGCCATCAAGCGGCTGATCGCCGAAGGCCAGCGCGGGCTGAAGACCGAGGATCTGCTCGAGTCGATCACCCAGGAGTACCGGGAGAACGAGGATCTGCCCAACACCACGAACCCGGACGACTGGGCGAAGATCTCGGGCAAGAAGGGGGAGCGCATCGTCTACGTGCGCACCCTGGTGGGCGAGAGCAAGAAAGCGGAGCGCCGCTCGATCGAGAGTCTGCAAACGGGGCAATACTTGTAAAGCACGCCTTTGTACAACCGTCCTGCTAGCATTGCCGGGACGTCCCGATTCTGAGGCCCGAGACGCGGGCTCACCCAGCGCCCGCGTGTCCGGGCCTGCGGTCAGTGCCGGGAAGGGGGGTTCGTGTGGCGATCCCAAAGGTCATGGGGATCGAAACCGAATACGGGATCATCGTCCGGGGGAGCCGGGACCAGTCGGGCGGCATCGAGGACCACAACCCCATCCACGCCTCGACGGTCCTGATCAACTCCTACACCTCGCCCCGGCTGCGCACTGTCCGCTGGGACTACGACGAGGAGTCGCCCCTGCGCGACGCCCGAGGGTTCGAGCGCCCCGGCCTCGACCCGGCGGAGGACGAGGGGGGCCTGGTGTCGGTCATCCTCGACAACGGCGCCCGCTACTACGTGGACCACGCCCATCCCGAGTACTCGACCCCCGAGTGCACGAACCCCCGCGACCTCGTGGTGCACGACAAGGCGGGGGAGCGGATCCTGCTGCAGAGCATGCGGGCCGCCCGCCGGGTGCTGGGCAACCACCAGAGCATCGTGGTGTACAAGAACAACTCCGACGGCAAGGGAAACTCCTACGGGTGCCACGAGAACTACCTCGTGTCGCGGGCGACGCCCTTCCCCTCGATCGTCCGCACGCTCACCGCCCACCTGGTGACCCGGCAGATCTACACCGGGGCGGGCAAGGTGGGGGCGGAGGGGTCGGGCTCCCGGCGCCAGATCGCCTTCCAGCTCTCCCAGCGAGCCGACTTCTTCGAGGTCGAAGTGGGCCTGGAGACCACGTTCAAGCGGCCCATCATCAACACCCGGGACGAGCCCCACGCCGACCCGGAGAAGTACCGCCGGCTCCACGTGATCATCGGCGACGCCAACATGAGCGAGGTGGCCACCTACCTGAAGGCGGGGACCACAGCGCTGGTGCTGAAGATGATCGAGGACGACTTCATCGCCGCCGACCTCAGCCTGGCCGAGCCGGTGCCCGCCCTGCGGGCGGTCTCGGCCGATCCCACGCTGCGGGCCACCGTCGCCATGTCGGACGGCAGGTCCATCCGGGCGGTGGACCTGCAGTGGGAGTTCTACGACTGGGCGCGCAAGTACGCCGCCGAGCGGGGCGAGGACCCGGTCACCGCCGAGATCCTGACCCGGTGGGAGCAGATCCTGGTGGCCCTGGAGGCCGATCCCCGGGTGGCCGACCGCCAGCTGGACTGGGTGGCCAAGCTGGGCCTGATCGAGGCGTACCAGGACCGCCGGGCGCTGGACTGGGACGACCCGAAGCTGGCCCTGATCGACCTGCAGTACCACGACGTGCGGCCGGACAAGAGCCTGTACTACAAGCTGGTGGAGCAGGGCCGGATGGAGCGCCTGGTCACCGACGAGGCCATTGTGCAGGCGGTCGCCGAACCCCCGATCGACACCCGGGCCTGGTTCCGGGGCCAGGCCCTGCGCCGGTTCTCGCCCCAGATCGCCACGGCGTCCTGGGATGGCATCGTGTTCGACGTGGGCCGCCATGCCCTGCAGAAGGTGCCGATGCTGGAGCCGCTCCGGGGGACGAAGGCGATGACGTCCGGACTCTTCGGTAGCGTCGAGACCGCCGCCGAGCTCCTGGAGCGCCTCCAAGGTTGATCCTCGCCTGAGCGCTTTCTCACGCTTTCCGTAGTCCTGGTACAGCTTTCCCGAGCCGTGCGGCCCTACAATGATCTGTGAGGTGATGCCGATATGACGACAGCCGGTGGCGAGCAGAAGCGGACCAAGCGCAAGCCGTCCGAGGAGGAGGCTGCCGTCGAGGCACCTCCCAAAACTGAGACAAAAGATACAGAAGCTATAGACAAGCTACTCGATGAAATAGATGACGTACTAGAAGAAAATGCCGAAGAGTTTGTAAGGTCATATGTACAAAAAGGCGGCCAGTGACCTAGTTGTCCGATTCGGGCCGACTCTAGATCTAGAGTCACTAAACTTTTAGACCAAGTCGATTCGCCGGGTTTTTTGTCACACCCCCTCGCTACAGTGGAACGATCATGTGTTCCATCGGCGAGGCGCACTCGGGTTCCAAGCGGTGTCCTGCGTGCGGCGAGACCAAGCCCCTAGAAGCGTTCTGCCGCAATAAGCGGAGCCCGGATGGCCGGGCGTTCTACTGCAGGCCCTGCCACAATGCCAAGGGTAAGGAGTCCGTCGCCCGCAATGGCGGCGCCCGGCGGTACCACCTGCGGGGCCGATACGGCATCGAGCCGGCCGAAGTACAGGTCATCATCGAGGCTCAAGGCGGGCTCTGCGCCATTTGCCGGCGACAGCCCGCAGTGCAGGTAGATCACGATCACGCCAGCGGCGTCGTTCGGGGCATCCTGTGTGACGGCTGCAACGGAACGCTCTCGGCCTTCCGCGAGTCTCCCATGCTGTTGACGAAGGCCATCGAGTACCTGGACCGATGGAACTGATCCCGCCTCCGGACTACTCGACGAAGCGGTGCCCGGCGTGCCGCCGGGTCAAGGCACTCGATGAGTTCCCCAGCAACAGGTCGCGGAAAGATGGCCGGGCGACGTACTGCAAGCCATGCCACAACGAGATCATGCGGCGCAATGCCCAGCGCCTGTACGGCGGCAACGCCAACTTCCAGCGCAAGCTGCGCTACGGCATCGACAACGCGGAGGTGGCCGAGCGGGTGCGCCGCCAGGGCGGCGTGTGCGCCATCTGTGGCGCCCCCGATCCCGACCACGTGGACCACAACCACGCCACCGGGGCCCTGCGGGGCATCCTGTGCTTCTCGTGCAACCGGGGGCTCGGCAAGGCCAACGACGACCGCGACGTCCTCCGGGAGGCGATCGCCTACCTCAGGAGGGATCCGCCCGCGGCCCCGGGGCGCCTCCTCTGAGGAAGCCTGGGAAAATGGCCCCCGTGATCCGCCTCGGCGTCCGCACGGGCTTCTCCTTTCAAGGGCCGGCCCCCCTGCGCAGCTGGCAACCACCGGACAGCGCCGGTGTCTTCGCCGTCCTCCTCGGCCGGGAGTCCGGGCCGAGCCAGTATTCAGTGATCGACGTCGGCTACGCTGACAATCTGCGCACTGCCGGGTGGCGGGACCATCCCCATGCCCCCTGCTGGTCGGCGTACGCGATGCCCCCCGACTCCCTCTTCGTCGCCTGGTTGCTCACCCCGGGCGGATCGGGCGTGAGCCGGATCGCCACAGAACTGATCGACGGCTATGGACCACCGTGCGCCGACGGAGGCTTCTTCTGGGAGTCTGCCGAAGAATGACGAGGGCCGGCCCTTCGGAACCCGGTCACCGCACGAGACGGCGGGTTCACACTGCCAACGCGCCGAACTAAGCGCTCCCGGTGCTCCGCCTCGCCAGCGAGCCCCGCCGCCCGCCGCCCGAATCCCTCAGCGGCGTAGCGACGGTCGACTAGTCGCTACGTCACCACACGATGGCGCAGCCGAAGGGCTGGGTCTCCGGCACCTGGACCTCGCGGCCCGCCAACAGATCCTTCACCGCCTCTTCGAGATCGCGACGGGTCACCCGCTCGGGCATCCGGGCATCGTCGATGCGGCCCCGGTAGCGGAGGCGCCGTTGCCGGTCGAAGAGCAGCACGTAGGGCGTGACCGGCGCGCCGTAGGCCCGGGCGGTGGCGCCGGTCTCGTCCTTCAGGTACGGGTAGGGCAGGCCCGTCTCTGCCGCCCGCCGGACGACCTGCTGGTAGGTGTCCGGCGGGGACAGGTACGGGTTGTTGGCATTGATGGCCACCACCTGCAGACCCCGGTCCCGGTAGGCGGCCTGCAGGGCCATCAGCCGGGGCTCGATCGCCTTGGCGGTGGGGCAGCCGTTCCCGGTGAAGACCAGGGCCAGCAGGTCGGCCTCAGCGAAGCGCTCGAGGGCCACCTCCCCCGAGGCGCCGCGGAGGCCCGCCCACGGGGGAGCGACGTCCCCCAGTGCAAGGGTCGACGATTCGAGCGTGGCGGGGGTCGCCAGGTGGGTGTTCATCGCTCACCGAACGACGAGGCGAAGTGGAGCTTCGCTCCGTCGGATGCTGTGCCGTTGGCCGCCGGCGCCCCAGCCTCGGCCGCGCTGCCGTCGAACTTCTCGGGGAACTGGGCGACCAGCCCCGCTGACAGGGCGTCGGCCATCGTCACGATCTCGGTGAGGATGTCGTCGAAGGCGGTGACATCGTTGGCCCAGTTCTCCTCCAGCCGGGCCACCGCCTCACCCTTGGTCAGGGCCAGATGCTGGCCGAGCAGGTCGCGGACCGCATCCTCTGGCCAGTTGGGGTTGGCCCCGGCGAGGAAGGCGGCGATCTCGTCGGCGTTGGCGTCCCAGCGGCGGTCGTGGCGCTTGAACGCCCGGGTGTCGCCCGCCTTGGCGGCAGCCACCAGGTCCACGGCGATCATGATGTGGTCCTTGAGGAGCCCGGTGAGGGCCGCTCCAGCCTCATCCCCGTAGAAGCCCGCCGCCGCATTGCCGATGTCCTCCTGGTTGCGCAGCAGGCGCCCGGCGGCCGCATCGGCATCCGGCCTCCCCGCCACCGCGGAGACGATGTACTGCCGGGTCCAGATGACGTGGTCAGCCCACAGCCGGCGCATGGCGGCCTCCAGCGAGGCGGCGTTGCTGTCGGGGGAGAAGCGCTCGGGGAACTGCGCCACGAGGCCATCGGCCAGGACCGAGGCCACGGTCAGGATCTCGGTGAAGATGTCGTCGAAGGCGGCGATGTCGTCGTCCCACTCCCCATTGAGCCGGGCCAGGAGCTCGTTCTTGGTGAGCGAGAGGTGCTGGGCCAGCAGGTCGTTGACTGCGTCCTCCGGCCAGTTCGGGTTAGCACCGGACAGGAGGGCGGCGATTTCGGCGGCATTGTCGTCCCACCGCTTCAGCTCGGTCGTGGCCGCCTCCTCGTCATCCTCGATCGACGCGGCGACGATGCCGACTGCGATCATGATGTGGTCCTTGAGCAGCGCGGTGAGGGCACCGCCGGCGTCGGCTCCGTAGAAGGGGACCACGGCATTGCCGAT
>DASTWV010000053.1 GCA_035765775.1 Actinomycetota bacterium
TGTGGTGCTGGCGGACACCGACACCGTCACCGGCCGGAGGGGCCAGGACTCGGATTTCAGGCGGAGGTGGGGCTTCCTTGCGGCCACCCGTGGGGCGTTCTAAGTGGCCACCAGTGGGGACTTTGGCATGGCCACGTACACTCTTCCTGTCCATATCTGGACCGAACCTGATCGGCAACAAGACGTGTGATTTGACTGCGTCTTACCAGGAACAGGTGCTCGAGATTCGTTAGCGCCATCTGGACTCTTATCGGGGGTCGGTCTGCCGTATCAACCACCCGCCCTCCCCGAGAGATGATGAACGACCGTGACTGCCTCCCGAGAGGCCTCCTCATACGCCTGCTCCGGAGTCATGGAGCGACCCTCCGCCCACGCTCGGCTCCAGGCCGGCTCACCGAGATCCTCGCGTGCCCCCGCCAGACAGCGCTCATTGATGACCCGGTCAAAGGGATGCTGTTGCGTGGTAATCGACTCGCGGATGGACGATGCGGCGCCGGCTGTGCGTGCTGCCTGCCGGGCATTTCCTGTCGCAGACATGACGGCGGATACGGCCTCCAGGCCCTCGGCCAGACCCCAGGCGTCCTTCAACTCACGAAACATCTCGAGGCTCGATGCGGAAAGGGTCACTGCCGCGCGGAGGTCGCCCCGGAGGAGGGCGGCATAGCCCGCCTGCGTCAGCGCTCTCGCCACGAAGTGGCGGTCCCCGAGTTCCCGGTAGAGGGCCAGTGCCTCGTCAAGGTGAACCTCCGCAGCATCGCTGTCGCCCGCCCGCGCCTCTGCCCACCCGAGGTTGAAGAGAGACGTCGCCAGGTGCCAGCGGGGACCGCCGCCGCGGCAGATGTCCAGGGCATCTCGGAACGATGCCACCCCCTGCGCGTAGCTCCCCTCGGCAACGGCCACGAGCCCTGCGATCGTGACGGCATTGCGCAGCTCCAATGGGTCACCTCCCTGCTGAGCCAGCGTCAGCAGCTGGTCGCCGAACGCACCGGCCTGGGCATATGCCCCCTGGTGGTAGGCAAGCCAGGCGGCGCCCCACAACGCCTTTGCGCGTGGTCGTGGGTGCGCTGACGGACCAAACGACAGCGCGGCGTCGAGCCAACGCCGGCCCTCGTTGAAGGCACCGTCGAGGCGCCAGAACATCCATAGGGCGCCGGCGAGCCGGAGGGCGATCTCTGCTTGGGCGTGATCGACGGCCCATCCGAGGGCGGCCCTGAGGTTCTCCCGATCGGCAGCAAGGCGAGTGAGCCAGGTCGACTGGTCAGGCCCGCGCAGTTCGGGCTCTGCGGCCTCCGCCAGGTTGAGGAAGTATCGGGCATGACGGTCATCGAGTAGCTCCGACTCATCGAGGCCCTCACCGAACTCACGGATGATGTCGAGCATCCGATAGCGGGCGGCCCCGTCGGGGGAGTCTGCGAGGAGCAGCAGGCTGCGATCGACCAGGTTGCTGACCCCTCCCAGCAGATCGCTGCCCCCCGGCATTCCACAAACAAATTCGGCTGCATCGAGCGTGAATTGACCGACAAAGACGCAGAGCCGCCGGAAGAGCACTTGCTCGCCCTCCCTCAGCAGCTCGTAGCTCCACCGGAGCGTGTCGACCATCGCCTGCTGGCGGCCCGGAAGGTCGGTAGGCCCACCCGTGAGGATCTGCAGACGATCCTTCAGCCTGGCCAGCAACGCCGGTAGGGGTAGGTGACGAGCCCGCGCTGCCGCAAGTTCGATGGCCAGTGGCAGGCCTTCCAGGCGGCGGCAGATCTCGGCGATCGTCCCCAGCGAGCGCTCTCCGATGTCAAGGTCCGGTTTCACCGCCAACGCCCTCTCCACGAACAGCGCGGCAGCCGGACTGGCGGCAAGGCTCCCTCCTGCGTCCAACGCGCCGAGAAGGTCCAGTGGGGGAACCGGGATCTCCCGTTCCCCTCGCAGATGCAGCGGCGCTCGACTCGTGACCAGGATGCGCACGCCGGCACCGGCTGCGATGAGGGTGGCAACCACGGCCCTCGCTTCGAGGACATGCTCGAAGGTGTCGAGGACGATCAGGACCGTGCTGCTGGCCAGGTGCTCCTCGATCGCCTCGAGCAGGGCGCCCTCGACCTGGCCTACCCCAAGGGCATCGGCAATCGCCGGGGCCACTAGGCCGGGCTCCTGGATGGCAGCGAGGGGCACGAAGCACACGCCGTCGGCAAACCCTTCAAGGGCCTGGCCAGCGGCCTCAACAGCCAGGCGGGTCTTGCCGATGCCCCCCGGGCCAGTCAGGGTGACCAGCCGCAGGTAACGATCCCGGAGCGCGGCGCCGATCGTGCCGAGTTCCTGCGCGCGCCCGATGAGGCGAGTCAGGGGAACGGGGAGCCGGGCGTTGCTGCCGCGCCTGTCGCCCGACCTTGCACTGCCATCCGCGTGCCCACTCCGGCCCCGCGCGACTGCCTCAAACCGCTGCCGCTCGTTCGGCTCCAGGCCCAGCGCACCCGCCAGGAGTCTGGCGGTGGTCGGGTACATGCGGGCGCGGAGCCCGCGCTCGATGTCGCTGATGGTTCGCTGGCTGACCCCGGCTCTTTCGGCTAACTCCTCCTGAGTTAATCCCGCAGAGATCCGATGCCCCCGCAGGCATATCGCGAGAGTGTCGTCCGGAATGCCCATATCAGTACCCTGTCGTTGCCCTGATGCTACTGCGGTCGCCCACAAGTGCGTGCCAACTCGGTGACCGAGACGGTGGGTCCGTTTCCTGGTCGACCGCTGCCCCGCCCCCCAGACTTGGCGACAGCAGGCGGTTGCATCTGAACAGGGAAAGGGGATGCCATGGGCATATCGGCAATCGAAGTCGGCACGGTGCAGGCAAACGGGACCACGCTCCACTACGAGAGCAGAGGGGAGGGCTCGGCGATCCTGCTCATTGCGGGCGGGCTTGCCGATGCCGGCCAGTTCGGCGAGTTCAGCGACGTGCTTGGCCGAGATCACCGAGTCATCACCTACGACCGACGGGGCAACTCCCGCAGCCCCGCCCCCGAAGGCTGGACCACCACTACGGTGGAGCAGCAATCGGACGACGCCGCGGCCCTCCTGGTCGCCCTGGGTGTCAGCCGCCCGTTGGTCTATGGGCACAGCATCGGGGCCCCCATCGCGCTCGACCTCGGCCTTCGGCATCCGGCGACCGTCCAGGGGGTCGCCCTGCACGACCCGGCGATGATGGGCACGCTCGCAGACCCAGGGGCCGTCATGGCGGTCCTCGGTCCGGTGATCGGCGAGGCGATGACCGCCGGTGGTCCTCCGGCGGCAGCCGACGCCTTCTACCGATTCGCCGTGGGACCTGCCATCGACGCCTTGGACCCGGCCGTATACGAGCGCATGAAAGCCGACGGCGGCGTACTGTTCGGCGTCGAGTTCGAGAGCCTGTCCGGCTGGTTGCCGGATGAGGGCGCCCTACGGGAGAACAGGGTTCCCGTACGGTTGTTGGTGGGGGCGGAGAGCCCGCCGTTCTTTCGCGAGGCGGCCGAGTGGCTGAGCGCCCGCCTCGACGCCAAGATCGCCGACGTTCCCGGGGGCCACGGTGCTGCGTTCGTCCACCCAAACGAGGTCGCACAGCGCCTCGAGGACTTCATCGGTGAGGTGGGGCGATGAGCGCCGAAATGGGGGTCGCAAACGAGGAGGAACGATCCGATGTCACGGATATCCGGCAGGTTCTCGAGCAAATCGATGTCGCGTGGAATGTGCACGACGCCAGCAAGTTCGCCGCACTGTTCACGGGTGATGCCCGCTTCACCAACGTGCGTGGGATGCAAGCGAGAGGTCGGGACGGCGTCGAGCGTTTTGTGGCACCTCTGTTCGCCACAATGTTCAGTGACAGCGAACAGCACACCCTGCGCATCGACACGGCATTTCTTGCCCCCGGTCTCGCCGCCGTGGATGCCTGGTGGACCATGCACGGAGCACGTACGCTCGATGGCAGTCCCCGCCCGACACGGTACGGCCTGTTCAGCCTCGTGATGCGCACTACGACCGAAGGTTGGCGGATCGCGGTGTGGCACAACATGGAATTGGCCGGCCTCCCTCCCGAGGATCCCGCAGCGTGGCGTTTCGTGATTTTTCACAATGAGGGGCCGACCAAAGCCCACTGACGCGCGCAGGTCTCGACCGGAGCCGGGCGGGCAGTTTTCGGCCGTCGTTGATCAGCCATTGACAGGTGTGTGCCCGACACGGAGCCCGTGCTGCCTGACAGGTGCGCTTGCCGGCCACCGTTCATCGTTGCGAAGCCGATCTGAAAACCTCGCTTGGGCGGACTCGCAAGCATCCCAGGCCGGAGCTCAGCCCGACTGGAAGGTCCCCACGACCAGCAGGTCGCCCGGCACGTAGCCGCCCTCGAAGCGGATGTAGTTCTTCGTGGGGAACAGCAGGTTCTTGAGCGCGAAGACCGACACCGCTTCGAAGGGCACGTCGAGCTGCTGGGTGATCTGCGAAGGCAGTTGGTTGCGGATCTCGTTGTTCACCTGCGCGGCGAAGTCGTCCGACCCGCTCGGCCCGCCACCGGACATGTGGCCGGTGACCGTACCTGCAGGGTTGACCACCCGCATCTTGATGGTCTGCTCGCGCCCGGCCCCGCCCACGTCGACGACCAGCTGACCGTTGACGTTGATATCGACCTGGGTGGACATATCGGATTCACGGCAACTGGTGCAGCTGAAAAGGCACGGGTAGACCGTGGTGCAGGCCTTTTGCGTGTACTTCATCGTGTTGCTGCGCGATCCGGTGAGGTTGATGCGACCGTCAGGGCGGGCAATAAGCTTCGTCCCCTCCAGCGACCAGGTGACGTCGTTGCCGCCCGGGATCCAGTAGGTGTAGTCCGTGAAACTGCCGCCGCCGCGGCCCCCGCCGGAACTTACGGAGTGATTCAACTTGCTCATGTCCACCTTGCCCACGACGTTTGCCGTACTGAACCTCCCCGTCCAAGCCTTCGCCGGGTTCCCGGGATCGTCCCCCGCGGCCACCCAGTTGCCCTTCCGCAGGCTGCCCGGGATGACCGACGAGAAAAGCAGGCCGCTGCGCAGCATGAGGCTGCACTCCTCCCCCTGCGGGATGGGCTCGGGCACGCCGTTCAGGAAGGTCTGGCTGTAGTCCAGCAGGCTCCGCCCGCCGGTCTGGATGAACAGCTGCAACATCTTGGCGGACGAGGGCGTGGTGAGCTTCTTGAACTGGAAGGCGTTCGGCCGCAGCGCCTCGATCGTCGGCACCTGGGTCAAGTCCAGGCGGTTGATGAGGAACTTGACCGGGTTGGTGGCGAAGTAGGCCGCCACCGCCCGGCTGAAGTCCACCTTCTCCACGGGATCCATCTCGATGCGGTTGACATCGAAGGCGCCGGTCTGCAGGTCGAGGGTCACCTCGATCACGTCGTGCCCCCCGGCGGTGCCGATCACCTTGGAGATCGCCACGTAGGCGGTCAGGGTGGTGCCGTCGATGGCCACGGGGTTGTCACACTCCGGCGGCTTGTCGCCCCGCTGATCGCACTCGGTGAGGGTCCCAGTGAGCCCGAAGTCGAGGCGGACGTCGGTCTCCTTCGGGGTGGTGAAGGAGAGCTGGGGATAGCCGTAGGTAAGGTCCCAGCGCTTGATGGCGTAGACCCCCTCACGGATGCGGGTCTTGGTCTCCACCTTGATGGTGTTCTTGTAGGTGGTGTCCCGCTTCAGGGCGTCGTACTGCTCGCGGAGCACCCGGTCGATCTGGGCGAGGGACATGTTGAAAACCACATCCCACCCGTTGGTGCAGGCCCCCTGGGCGGACATGGCGCTGACCAGGTCCGGGGTGCTGGGGACCTGGGCAGCTGCGGGCGCCGCCCTCAGGCGCAGCCCCGGCTCCCCGGCCCGCAAGCGGCGCTGGAGCAGCGTGCGGGCGTCGACGATGCGGGCTTCGAGGACGAAGCGCAGCACGACCGTCGCCGTGGTGCCCTCGAACGCGATCTCCCTATTGGTAGAGGTGTCCGGGAAGGCGACGCTCCAGGACGAGAACGGGGTCACCCGGCTGACGCCTTCGGACCAGCTGCGGCCGCCATCGGTGAACCGGGGCTTGTTCGTCCCCGCCTCGTATTCGTAGACCCGTTCGCGCCACGGGGTGCGGTAGGTATGGGGCTGCCGCTGGGTGTCGCGGTCCAGGAAGGGCGTGCCCCCGTAGGTGAGCTGCACCAGGTAGCGCCCCGACTCGGTGCTCTTCACCCCAACGACCTCCGCCACCACCGACACCACCCGTGCGTCCACGTACTGGCTGAACGAGCGGGCGTCAAGGGGGAGCTCGAAGGCGAAGGTGTTCCCCCGGGTGACGTCTGCCAGCGGCACGCCCTCGATCCGGTACTCGATCGGAGTGGTGGTGGACACCTGGTGCTGGGTCAACGCCTCCCGGGCGACGATCGTGGCGCGCGTCTGGCGTACCCGCGCCTCCCGGAACTTGAGCACGCTGTAGGACAGGATCAGCGTCGGCGGCTGCAGGTTGGCGTACTGGAGCGCCTGGTCCTGCTGGGCGAACGCCTTGGCCAGGATGGCCAGCATCTGGTCGCGCAGGAAGCTGAGATGGCCGGTGAGCCCGATCAGGTCGATCTTCGCCGTGTCTAGGTCCTTGATGTCCTTGGGATGCAAGGCCCCCTTCAGGGCCTCGAGGCGAGCCGCCTGCCGACGATTTATTTCCTGCTGCAGCTGGTTCGTATAGATATCCCGCTCGATCTGGTGCTGGGCGGATTTAGCGGAAAGCACTGCCTTGCCCCGGCTCACCAGGATGGAAAAGGTTGCGCTCAGGTCGGCTTTGGCGGCCGCCGCCGGGCCGTCGCTTGGGCCCATGTCCAACAGGGCCTTGAACTTGAGCAAGGTTTCGTCCCAGTCCGAGGGCGTCGGGCTGCCGAAGTCGGTGCCGTCCAGGCCGTCGAGGGCCGACTGCGCCTTCTTGAGCTTGTCAACCTCGGTGGCGATCCCGGAGTACAGCTTCCAGGTGGCGTTCAACACATTGAGCGTCTTCTGGATCCGCTGGGCCAGCAGGCCGAGATCCTTCACCGCCGAGATCGAGCTGGCGGGGACGGCGATCGAGGTGCCGAGGGAGAAGAGGTTGGTGGCGACCTCGATGCCGAACTTGATGCCCTCGAGGGTCTGCCATTGCGTGACCGCGCTCTTGTAGCGCTGGATGGCGGCGTCGACCTCGGCCTGCTGCACAAACAGCGCCGATTCGAGCTTCCCCACCTTATCGGCCTGCTGGATCGCCTCGCCCTTCTGCTTCTCGATGATGCCGTCGTACATCCGGTTGATGTCCTGCTGCTGGGCGGCGTTGGCCTCAATTGTCTTGGCGAGCAGCTCACCGGTCTGGACGATGTTCTCGTTGAGCTGCTTGGCGACGTCGATCACCAGCTCGCGCTGCCGGCGGGCCTCAATCTCGAGCGTGGTCTGGTTGATGGCGCCCTCGATCGCTGCGGCGTATTCCAGGATGCGCTCGACATACTCCCGATACTCCCCGTAGGGCAGCAGCGGCACGAAGCTGCCGTAGTTGGCATCGACGGCGTAGCTCGCCAGGTCCAGCACGCGCACCCGCAGGGCAAGGAGTTGCTTGTCGCTGGTGCCCGCCGGGATGAACGCCGCCAACCAGCGCAGGAAGTCCCGCATGAATCCCTGGATCCCTGTGCCCTCACCGGCGCTCTGGTTGCCGAGCACCGCCTCGGCGAGGACGGTGGCGAACTGCAGTCCGTCGACCAGCGTCGGGAGCGCGGTTGCAGGCGGCACCCCCCGGACATCGCCGACCACAATCGGGTCGGCGTCGCGGCCCTCGCCGATCAGCCCGTAGGCCAACCCGTCGGCTACCACCCGGTACTTGCTGCCTACCCGGTTGCGCACCGCCATGGCGCCCAGAAACTCCTGGCAGGCGACGCTCATGGCGTCGTAGGCGGCATCGGAGACCTCGACCGCCACCGGTCGGCCGCTGGTCCGCATGTCGATGACCTGCCCGAAGAGGCCGATCCGCTGCCCAGGGAGGGTCGTCCCCTGACTCGAGCAATTCACCACGTTGCCGAACACCGTGAAGTCCTTCACCGTGTCGGCGGCGACCAGCTGGAGGTCGCCCACGTCGATGCGGGACTTGTAGACGGTGATCGTCGGGGTGGCGAGAGCGGAGACCACCCCGGGCTGATCCTGGGGGAGGAGGCGCGCGAAGTCGCGGTCATCGACCGGGGCGAAGTTCGGGTTGATCGAGTCCCCGTATTTCTGGGCGAGCGCCGCCTGCAGAACCCGCTGCCAGAGCAGCGTGCGCTTGAACTCGACGAACAGGCTCAAGGGGCTGAGCTGTACCCGGGTCGGCGCCTGCTCGACGAATTCCCGGTCGAGGGCCTCGAGGGTCAGGCGTGCGCCGGCGTCGAAGGGCGCGAAGAGCGTGTCTCGGCGGGCGAAAGTCGGCTCGTACCAGTCGTGCCCCTCCAGGCTGGTGCGGAAGCGGTCCGAGTTGCTCAGGCACAGGACGGCCCCGTACTCGGCGACGTAACCGAACTCACCCTTGACAGCGTCGGTGGTGAAGTAGACGAACTCGACCGCCCCAGGGCCGGACAGCGGGTTCTTGCCGTCGGCGTAGGCCTTCTTGATGCGGGCAAAACGCTGCTCGGGGAAGGCAAACACCTGCACGATGGCGTCCCCGATGTCGATGCGTGACACAAAGTGGGTTCCCCACCGGGCGAAGTGCTCGAGGAAGTGCTCGGCCCGCCGCCTGTCCAGCTCCGTGCCGTAGTCCTGCTTCTCCTCGATGCCGGCGTGGCGGAGCTGGCGGGTGGCGTCCAGGAAGCTGTTGTCCAGGCCGAGGGCGGGATCGGGCTTGCGGGGGCGCATGTGCATGAGCACGTCGCCCTCCTCGGCGGCGTGCTGGGCGATCCCATCCCGCCGCTCCAGCTTGACCAGCGCATAGCCCCGCCCGGGTATGGCGAGGTCGACACCGATGGTCTCGCTGATCTCGGCCAGCGCCTCCGGGTTGCGGGCCGCACCCATGAGCAACGCCCCGGCGGGCAGCTCCGGGGCGTGGACGTCGGCGGCGGGGGCGACGACGTCGTAGGGGATCAGAGCGCTGAGGAGGCTCTGGGGCGTGTCGTGCAGGGAGATGCTCGGGTAGTCCCACGTCCCCCGGGAGGGCGGAGCCGTAGGCTCGGTGGTGCGCAGGGGCGGGTCGGCGGGCGGGTAGAGGATGTCGACCCTGCCGGCGCCCGGGTCCCAGTTGGCGTTGAGGCCGCGGAAGATGTTGGTGGCTCTTCCGAGGGGGATCGAGTCGATGCCGTTCACGAAGGCTACCCCTTTCGCCAGGCGGGACGACTGAGGCCCAGCATACAGTTTAGAAGGTAGGTACGGACGGCCCCGCTCGGCCATACGCAAGGCCGTCAGGCTCCATCCGCAACCACCCTTCCGCTCGGCGCCGGCGCCTCTTGCGAAGGGAGCGGCGGCACGGTCACCGCCGACAGCCGACAGTAGGCCCGGGCCGACTGGCCCGTGACCGGGCGTCTGTTGCTCCCGGTCCCGGCGCACCTCGTCGGGATCCCAGGGAATGCCCCCGAGCACCTGCAATGCCATGAGCCCGGCGACCTCGGCGAGCTCCCTTTGGCGGTGCCGCCGGCCGCCAGTACCGTCGCACGCTTACGCCGGGTTGGGCCGAGCGCCTGGAGGGAGCTCACCGGCGAGGATGCCTACCCTGGACGTTGCAGAACGCCTCGGCAGGCCAGATCCGGGAGTGGTCGAAGGCCGCCCTGGCGGCGTCGAGAGTACAAGGGCACCAGTGAGCCGAGCGTCTCGGGGGCCGCTAAGACTTCCTCCTGCACCACCTCAGGCCCGGATCAGCCTCTGGCCCAGGCTCCAGGGTTGCGCCCTGGTCCAGTGACCGACGCGGCGGCCACACTATCGCTCATTTCTCCCTTGCAAATGGGGCAAGCATAGGTCAGAGTGTGGGTAACGGTCCTGCGAAGGGAGGCAACCATGAGCGCTACTGATGAGGCTCTTAGGAACAATGAGACATATGCAGTCTCCTTCGACCGGGGGGGCCTGCCGATGCCGCCCGCCAAACACCTCGCAGTCCTGGCTTGCATGGACGCGCGGCTCCATGTGAGCAGGCTCCTGGGACTGGACATCGGTGATGCCCACATCATTCGTAACGCGGGGGGCGTGGCGACCGACGATGCCATCCGCTCCCTGGTGATCTCGCAACGGCTGCTCGGGACGACAGAGATCGTCCTCATTCATCACACCGACTGCGGCATGCTTACCTTCACCGACGACGCCGTGAAGCGCCAGATCCAAGACGACGTGGGAATCAAGCCCGAATTCGCGATGGAGGCCTTCCCGGACCTCGACGAGGACGTGCGCCAGTCGATCAAGCGGATCAAGGCCAGTCCATTCATTCCTCATAAGGACAACATCCGAGGCTTCGTGTACTCGATAGAAACGGGCAAGCTGCGCGAGGTGACCTGAGACCCCCGTTTGGTCATCCCTTCACCGGAGGGCGGCGGACGGCGCCGACCAGAACGTCAATTACCTCCGAGGTCCGACTGGGAGAGGAGTTCGGCGCCGACGATCTATTCGTGGAGTTGGATGGGGCCCGGCAACTGGGCCACGAACTCTCGCAGAGAAGACTTTGGGCTCTTGGGCGTGGCGGATTTCGCGCGCCTAATGGCGCTTCGAGATCCGGTCAATTGGGCCAAGTGCTGACACCTCATCAACGCCCCGATCGTTGACACATCTTTAGACATGTCTGCACTGTGGGCGCACGAGGATTTGAACCTCGGACCTCTTCCGTGTCAAGTAAATGCGGGGTGATTTCGGCCTAGGCGGTTGGCCTGGGGAAACGTCGGAAACGCTTGTGCAGTAAGGAGAACGGCGTTCCCCCACGTCCCCCGAGGATTCCTTGTGATCCCAGCTGGTTTGCGCCCTTTTTGCGCCCCGCAACCAGAGTCTCGGGCGATCAGACGGGTCTGATTGGAACCCGACCGTCACCGAAACCGCCCGTGGAGCAGAAGACGCCAGCCAAGTCCCAGGCCTCGTACCGAGGGGGTAGGCTAGCCGAGCAACTTTGCTTTCTGAGCGACGAACTCGTCTTCAGTCAAAATGCCTTGGTCTCGAAGACGAGCCAGTTTGACAAGCTCATCTGCGACGGAACCTTGAGAAGTGCCTGCGGCTTGGGGGGGAATGGCTTGGCGTCTGTCGGGTTGCTGACCTGGTTGGTGGGATAGAGCCATACGGTCCCGGATCAGCTGGGAGACGCGCTCAACATCCGTTTTCTCGACTTGGGACAGGTCGGCGCTGTCCCCAGATGCCCGAAGGCTCAAGTGACCGAAGGCCATGCCCTTCTTGTGATCCACGCCAGTCAGGAGGCCATATGCGTAGTCTTGGACGTCATACCCTCCAACCTTCTTAGAGAAGATGACCACACGCCTATCCGTTACAAGGACAGTAGCCCGCCGACGCGTGTTTTGCCCAAAGCGCCGCACTTCTGCTAAGCCGCTCGTGGCGTCCACCACTTGCTCGCCTGGCATGAGCACGGGGGCGGCGTCCTTCTGCATCTGTTCTCTTTTCTTGTCGGACAGTGGCATTTTCGTTGCTCCATGACTCCAAGGGAAATGATACGATACTACGTATCCTTGTAAGCGACACCACGTTGCCGAGTGACGCTACCCAAGCGCAGCCCTTGCACGTTCGTGCCGAGCGCTCAGAGGTCCCGTGCCTACAGGAGGCGATTGACCTCATTCCCAAACACACGTACGGAAGGTCCTTGACGACCGGGCGGTAGACACTATGATGCTCACATCCCATATATAGGGTCCCATGCTTGGGTTACCACCATATATGGTTACCCGGGCAGCAGCAGGAGGAGAGAGAGACGTGAACGATCTCAAGATCTCATTGACGCACTTTACAGACTTCGTCACGAGCACACCATCGGGTCGCGTTCAAGCTGTGCGAGATGCCATTCGTCTCCGAGATTCCATCGATGCTAACCGCAGGTCCTTTGATGGAAAGGGGTTCAACCCGGACTTCTACAAGCCCATGAAGCTCTATTTATCCAAAGCTGTCCAGGGGGCACCGCTCGAGACCATCGAGTCTCTACTGTTCGCAGACCCGAGGAAACAGGCGGCTTTCCGCCTCTGCGCGGACGGCTTCCATAAGTTCCTGGCCCAACAGAAGGTTACGTGGCGAGGACCGGGAAGAAAGTGGGAATGGTCTTCGGGCCAACTGACTGTCTCCGTCAACCCTGAGATCGCGCTTAGGATTGATGGAAACAATTGGCTACTGAAGCTATATTTCAAGGAGCGGAACCTGACCAAGCTTCCCCATCGCACAAAGGCAGATCTTATCCTGCACCTTCTCACGGCCGGTAGTGAGGAGGACGAAACTGTCGGCGTGCTTGACCTCCGGCGTGGCGCCATCCTCGCGTTGGGTAAACCTGTGCGGGATTGTGAACTCCTACTACGTGGTGAAGCGGTTAGCTACTTGGAAATCTGGAAGGGACTTAAGGCAGCTGCCGCATAGGACTCCTGTCCTATTGCCCATTCTTTCCAGACCATTCCTTGGCACCCATCCCCGTTCAATCATCGGGATCGTGCCGCTGAATATGCTGCACATAAACGTTCCCGACTTGCGAAAGCGTGATTACGGTTATCAAGAACTGGAGGAGCGCATAGATCGTGGCTGCCACGGTCAGGCCCACGATGAATCGATGATAAACGGAGGATTCGGCACCGATCAAAGGGGCGTCGGGTCGCAACAGAGGCAGCGCTAAGAGAGATAGGACAATCACAAGCCAGTGGGTTACCGCTGTCCACGAGAACACGAACAAAAGGTCTGAAAAGGCAGTGCGGGAGGGCGGCTTACCGTTCTCGGGAGTAGCAAGCTCAGTAGCGAAGGCAGCATCCGGCAGGGTGATGGCAATAGTCAGACCCGCCAGGCAGAACCCAAACGCGATCGCCGCGTAAGTGATGATGGCGCTGTCAACTTGCCCAGCCTGAAGCCTGTGGAGCGGCGAATCCCCTCCGATGCCAGCGAGTCCAGCCCCCACTGCCAAGGCCACCCAGAACTCCGCCCCCTTGACGACTTCAGCCAGGCGCGGTCTGACCTCGTCAGCGCCGTACTGGCGATAGGCTTTGAGGAACCTACGCTTCTTCAGCTGGGGCCTCCGCCAATCTTTCATTTAGATATTCTGCCAGTTTGTCGTCGATATCCTCGTCTTCGACGTGCCCTTCATTTGTCAGCTTCACAGGCGTTCTTTGATGCTCCGTGTGATCCCGTAAGGAAACCGACGTGGGCGATGACTCCCCGGGCTTAACGCCCGTCAGGAGCGCGCTTTTCACGCCCGCGAACCTTTGACCAAGTACACCCTTGATCAACTGGATCACGCCGTTGTTCCGGCTAAGACTTGCGTTTCGTTTTGCCGTCGCCTCGATTGCAACAGTCCGCGCATCTGAGTCAGATGCGATTTCGGTTAGGCGATTATAGTGGTCCGTCCAGTCGAGGTTTGGCCGTACTATACGTATTCTGGCGAGCTGAATACGTTCAAACAGTTCGATAGCCTCTAGGAAGCGCATATCTACCACGGGAGTCAAAGCAAATGTGGCAGAGGCATAAGCAGGAAGTGTCTGAGCGGACCGCTCAACGACATCCGCTATATCGACCGCCTTGGCTCCACGATGATTGTACTCCACGATTGCAATTCGTCCGGAAATATCAATGAGAGCGTGAGTCTTTGTGGCAACGATTTCACCCCGATCCAATTGTTGGATACGCTCACTGGCATCTGTGGTGTTGAAGATTAGAGGGTTCTGACCTCTGCTTCCCTCGTAGGCTGCGAGACGGACCCTCGCATCATCTTCATCCACCTCTAGGTGCGGTATTGCGACTATACGGTCCTCAGTGACTAGAATCCGTGAATCGCCCGGAACTAAGCTGACTTGTTGAAAGAAGGACAAGTAGTCAAACGGAGCATCACCGAGATGACCGTGCATCTCGAAGACCTCTAGTTTCCGTCTAGTGTAACGTTGAGCCAATTGTGCCTCCTCCGTCGCCGATACGCTCTCGGACTGTTATCTTATGAGAGGATACTTGGCCGAGGAGGTAGATTGAAGGATTGTGAGGGGTCCTTCTATCGTCTGACCGGCAGATTGAAGCAGAACAGCGTCGGCCCCAAAGCCGCGTGCCGGTGCACAGGGCGCCCCGATTGGTAGCTCCGAGGACGGGCCGAAGGCCCGCCCGCAGGAGCGTGCCGGCCGGAGGCCGGCCTTGATGCTATGTACAGGAAATCGGCACAGCTAGCCTGGGGGCCAGGGCCGTTTCGGGGACTGCTGACGACCGCACCCCGGGTCAGGAACGCTCCAGCACGTCGACGAGCTCATCCAGGGCGTCAAGGGCGGCATCGAGGTGGGTAACAACCTCCTCCCGGCGCTGGCCGATCTCCTGGGTGTGCAGATCGAGGATCGATCGGATCTCCAGCGTCAACGACTGTGCAGCGCTTGCCAGGGGGACGACAACCGATGTGATGCGGGCCATGGGCTCTCTCCTCTCCGCTCAACGGACGTCGGGGAGGTCCTTGGCCTTGCTCAGACCTACCCCATCATTTCGTAGGCGCCACAAAAAGCGGAGGATCTGGGCGGTCAAGGGTGACCGCAGGTCATGGCGAAGCCACGGGAGGACCGGAGCGCAGTGAGGACCGGACCGCCCTTGAGGGCCCAGAGCCCGGAGCGGACAATTGGGCTCGGAGAGATGGGGCTAAAGCTTGGAGGTGGGGGTTTGGGCTTCTGCTACTACCGGAACTACGTACATCGATACGTGATGATCCATCGCGATGAGTGCGGATGGGCGAGGGGAGGCGAGGGCTCCCATGGTCTATTGCCCGCAGAGTCAGACGTGGGCCTTTGGGAGGCGGGCTTCGACAGCTATCAGGACGCCTATGAAAGCGCCAAAGCGGCCGTAAAGGGCTACGATTGGGGTGGTGAAATAGCGGAGCCCCTCGATCGGGCGGAGATTCGGGACTGCAAGCACTGCGGGCCGGGCGGGGGCGTGAAGGGGCTCGTGGTGTCACAGAAGCGGTGCGCTTTGTGCTCCTTGACCAAGTCGGTATCGGCCTTCACACCGGGAGCGGAGGTGTGCAAAGACTGCTCCTAGAGTGTTTCTTCGGGAGCACCCGGCCGAGAACTACGGCCGCCTGAGATCTGGGGGGCGTGAAGACCGCTGAGCTGGATCAGATGGAGCGAAGTTAGGGTATGTCGGTGACGCTTGGTGGCAGGCAAGAAGTTCCAGCGATTCAGGCCGTCGTCTTCGACGTCGGCGAGACCGTCGTGGACGAAACCAGTTAGTACGGCGCCTGGGCCGACTGGCTAGGCGTTCCCCGGCACACGTTCTCGGCCGTGATGGGCGCCGTCATCGCTCGGGGCGGCGATTACCGGGAGGCCTTTGGGCACTTCCGTCCCGGCTTCGACCTGGGCACGGAGCGCAAGCTCCGCCGGGAGGCCGGTCACCCGGAGGGCGTGACGGAGGTGAACCTGTACCCCGACGCCGGCCGTGACTGTCGGCGCTCAAGGCAATGGGACTGGTGGTAGCCCTGGCGGGGAACCAGACAGCCGAAGTCGGGGCAACCATCCGGCGACGAGGTCTCCTTGCCGATGCCGTGCTCACGTCCGACGAGCTCGGGGTCGAGAAGCCTTCGCAGCACTTCTTCGCCCGGGTGGTTGAGGAGCTCGGCGTGCCGGCGGTCGAGACGCTTTACGTCGGCGACCGCTTGGACAACGACATCGAGCCGGCACAGGAGGCGGGCTTGCTCACGGCATTCATCCGGCGTGGCCCCTGGGGCTTCATACTGCGGGACTCGGTCATCGAGGCGAGATGCCTATTCCGACTGCGGGACCTGGCCGAGCTCCCGCAGCTCGTCCGCCAGCACAACGTCGCTGGCTAGATCGCGATCCCGGCGAGAGGGCGGAGACGCTCTTCGAGTGCGCCTGCCAGGGGCGTTGCGGCGAAGGCTGAGCGCAGGGCCGGGAAGCGGTCACGAGCGGTCGGGTACCAATGCTCCCGGAGGTCCACGACCGCTTGGGTGGCGAGGTCCAGGGCGTGATCGGGATCGGCGTCGGCATGCGCGGTCGCCCGGTCGATCAGCCACACGGAGCGCTGCTTGACCGCCGATTCCGGCAGCGTTGCGCAGGCCCGCTGCAGGCTTTCGGCGGCCCCCTCGTGGTCCCCGGCGAGAAGCTGGACGTAGCCCCGGAACCCGTCAAGGCGTGAAGCGTCGAAGAAGTCGAGCCAGAGGGGGTCCACGCCAGGCGAGTCCAATGAGTCCTCGGCCCGGGACGCCTCTGAAAGGGCCTCGCCTCTTCGGCCGGTGCGGGCATCGATCTCGGCCCGAACACAGTGCAGCCACGAACGAGTACGAGGACCTGCGAAGCGCTTGGCCTTGGTATCGGCGGCGTCCAGGGCGGCACCGGTGGCCGCAGGATCGCCGTTGAAGCCGGGCAGGAATGCGAGGTGGGCGAAGACGGCGGCGATCAGGGGCTGATCGTCGGCCTGCTCGGCAAGCTCCCGGGCGACGGAGAGGCTCTGCCGGGCGGTGTGCGGCTCGACCAGGTCGAAGAACGCCAGCCTGCCGGACAACAAGGCGGCGTGGGCGACGGCGCTGGCCAGCTTGGTGCGCTCATCGCCGGCAGCTGTGCGTAGGAGGTCGAGTCCGAGCCGGGCGTGGGCGTTGGTGGCCTCGAACAGGGACCGGGGCGGCGAGCTCCAGTAGATCGTGCGCTGCATCTCAACCGTTGAGGCGAAGGCGGTGACGATGGCGGGATCGATCCGGGGGGCCTCGAACATGCGGGACAGGTTGTCGGCAGTCGGAACCGGCACGGCTGATGCAAGCCCCATGAGGGCGGCATTCTTGAGAAAGTCACGTCGGTTCATGTCGTCTCCGTCGAGGTCGGAGGTGAGGGCGGTGAGCGGCGCAGGGCGTACGCCGAGCTCGGCCTCGGTCCGGCCGTACAGCAGGCACAGAAGGCGCCGGTAGGGCCTGCGGGGGCGCTTCTGGCCCCGCTCCCACTTCGACACCATCATGGCGTCGATGCCGAGGCGCTCGGCGTGGTGCTCCCAGGCCAGGGCGGCAACGGCCTCCGCAACTTTCGCCTGGGTCATCCCGAGGCGAAGCCGCTCAGCCTTCAGGGCGAGGTTGGGGCCAGCTCCCGCCGGCTCCGCCACCAGATCGGCGCCTCGTGCCCGCTCCACGGGATCGACTGTAAGCGATGAGGCTGCCAAATGCACTGACGAAGCGAAAGGAATACGAAACGGACTAGCAAAAGGACTAGCACCGGGCCCTTCTGCAAAACCTCCCCCACCTCGATCCTCGGAGGCAAGCGAGTTCCCGGCGTGGGAGCTCCGGGATCGAGCAGGGACCCATGCGGTTGCCGATCGACACATCCGCCTTGCAGTTCGTGTGTTCGCTGCCACCGGAGCCGGTGGTGGAATACGAGAACCGTAACCAGCCCAAGGTTGACCGAGACGGCGAGCCGGTGTTCTCCATGGAGCTCATCGCCATGGGGGCCAAGGGCAGCCAGATCTTCGGGGTGAAGTTCTCCGGCACGCCGGCAGCGGGCCTCAAGCAGGGCATGCCGGTGCGGGTTGCAGAACTGGAGGTCTCCGACTGGGCGATCGACGGTCGTCACGGCTTGTCGTTCCGGGCTGGGCGGATCGAGCCGCTGAACGGTCACGCTCCCGCTCCGGCCAAGAGCGGGGGTGCGTCATGACCCGGTTCTGCCTGGGCTGCCACCGGGAGTACCCCGGGGGCGAGGAGGTCGTCTGCCCGCACTGCGGCGTCGACCTGGTGGCGGCGCCCGAGAGCCTTCATGCGCTGCTGGAACGCTTCGTGTTCACCGGCTGGGCCGAGTGGGACTCGGTGACCTACCTGCTGGCCTCTCCCCTGCTGGCGGGGAAGTTGGGGCCATTTGTGGATGTCACCGGCTACTCGGTGGACATCGAGGCGCTGGTCGAGGCCTCGGGCGCCTGGAGCCACGCCGAGCAGCTCTTCGTGGCGCTGGCGGCCGATCTGTGGCGGGCCACGGGCGCGGTGTCGGTCCGGGAGCTGGTCGCCACCCTGGACGACGCCAACTTCGCCCGGGCGCTGGCGGCCATCGAGATCGCCCGGGGCGCTCGGGTCGGTGCCGGGATCGGGGGTGCGCCATGAGCCGGGTGGACCCCTGGCACTCGGTGGTGGATGAGCACGCGGTCAGCGAGCCCGCCCGTGCCATCGATCCCCGCTACTCGGCCCTCGTGGTGCTGCTACGCCACAGTGCCCTGCGCTGGGGGGAGGCGGTCGCCGTGCGGCGGTGCTGGTGCTCGGCACTGGCGGCCTGCACCGACGTCTACGAGGAGGTGGTCGAGTCCTCGGCGGGGCCCGGTTCCGGCTGCTCCGCCACCCCGGCCGGGTGATGCTCCGGGACGAGGAGGCCGACGTGCTGGCCGAGCACCTGGCCCGCTACGTGGACGAGCGCCGGGATGCGCTGCCGTTCACCGACTTCTCCCGCAAGCCTCTGTCCTGGCGCTGGTTCCGGGAGCACGTCTGGGTCCCGGGGCTCAAGGCGAGCGGGCTGCCGGCGGAGCTCACCCCCGGGGATCTCGGCATTGCCCAGCTGCGGGCGCTGCAGATCGAGGCCTCGGCGGTGCGGGCAGGAAGGGGGGCGGCGATGAGCGACCGAGTGCGCCGGGTCGGACCCCGGATGATCGAGGCTCCCCCGCCCAACGTCGAGCCGGTGGCGATGCCTGGGGCCGGGATGCTGCGCCGCCTGCTCCGGGTGTTGTGGGCCTACCGGGTGGAGCTCGCCCTGGTGGCATTGGGCTACGAGCTCGCCCTGGTGCTCATCGCCAACCTGGGCCGCTACTGGGGCGTGGGCGGCGCTGGTGTCCTGGGCGTCGTCATGTTCGTCGGGCCGGTGCGCCGGTTCCTGGCGCGGGTCTTGCCCAAGTCTCGGCTGCGCCGGCGGCTGATGCGGGCGGCCCGGCATGTCGGCCTGGCCAACCACAACGACCGGGTCCCTTTGCCGGTGGCAGTGAGCCGGGTTCCCCTGGGCGACGTGGTGCGGGTGCGCCTGGCCAAGGGGGGCCACGCCGGCGAGCTGGAGGACGCCCTCGACGCCCTGGCGGCGGTGCTGGAGGTCCGGGAGGTGAGAGTCGCCCGGGACCCGGACAACGCCCGCTACGCCTCGGTGACCATCGTGCGCCGGGACCCGCTGGCAGGCACCAAGGCCCTGGTGTGTTCCTGGCTGTCGGCGGTGCGCATGAACCTGTGGAGCTCGTTCCCGTTGGGAGTGGGCGAGCACGGGGCGGCGGTGTCGATGTGCGTCGCCTATCGCAACCTGTTGCTCGGGGGGGAGCTGGGTGGGGGCAAGTCCTCCATCCTGCAACTGGTCATCGCCGCAGCGGCCCTGGATCCCGCCGTGCGCCTCTCGCTGTTCGACGGCAAGCGGGGCGTCGAGCTCGGCGAGTGGCGGCGAGTCGCCGATCACTTCAGCTGCTCCGACGTCGACGATGCCATCGAGGTGCTCCGGGAGCTGTGGGCGGACATGGTGGCCCGCTACGAGCTGCTGGTGGCCCGGGGGCGGCGCAAGGTGGAGCCGGGGGACGCCGAGGTGCCTTTGCGTGTCGTCTGTATCGACGAACTGGCCGAGTACACCGCCGGGGTGGACCGCAAGGCGTCGGCTGAGTCCTCCAGCTTGCTGCGGGATCTGGTGTCCAAGGGGCGGGCGGCCGGCATCATCGTGGTGGACGCCACCCAGAAGCCGGCTTCCGACATCGTGCCCACCTCCCTGAGGGATCTTTTCGCCTTCCGGTGGGCGCTGCGCTGCACGACCCCGCAGGCCTCGGACACCATCCACGGGCAGGGCTGGGCGTCGCAGGGGTACTCGGCGGCCGGCATCGATGCCGCCTGCCGGGGGGTCGGCTTCCTGCTCGCCGAGGGCGGGCTGCCCGAGCGGCTGAAGGCCTTCTACCTGTCCGACGACGACGTGGCCTCCCTTGCCCGCCGGGCGGAGGCGCTGCGGGCTCGTGCCCGGCTGGCCGTGGTCCCTCAGGTGGCGGAGGAGGTGGTGGCACATGGCTGAGGGCTGGGGGCACATCGTGGCCCGGGACGCCTCGTCGTACGACATCCCCGACTTCGCCGGGCTGGGGGACGCTCCCTTACCGCCGTTGCTCCAGGAGGCCTGGGAGCGCAGCTGCGACCACTTCTACGGCTGGGACCGCCAGGTGCGACATGCCCGGTACTGCTGCCGACCGATCCGGATCACCGGCCACGTCGCCGAGGTCGACCGGGGCACGGGCGAGGTGCGCACCCGGTTCTCCACGCTGAACGAGCCGGACAACACCCTGCTGGTGGCCTGCGGCTCACGGCTCAGGGCCAAGTGCCCGTCGTGCGCCTTCTGGCATCAGGGCGACGCCTACCAGGTGGTGGTGACCGGGCTGCGGGGCGGCAAGGGGATGCCGTTGCGTGTCGCCGATCACCCGAAGGTGTTTGCCACCCTTACGGCGCCGTCGTTCGGGGCGGTGCACGCTCGCCGGGTGCGAGGGGGCAAGGTGGAGCGCTGCCACCCCCGGGGCACCGAGCGCTGCCCGCACGGGCGGCGGATCAGCTGCACCGCCCGCCACCGGGAGGGCGATCCCGAGCTGGGCACGCCGCTGTGCCCGGAGTGCATCGACACCGAGGCCCAGGTGGTCTGGAACGCGATGGCGCCGAAGCTCTGGCACCGGTTCTGGACCTACCTGCCCCGGGAGCTCGCCAAGCTCCTGGGCGTCACCCAGAAGCAGCTGCGCTCGGTGGTGGTACTCCGGATGGCGAAGGTGGCCGAGTTCCAGCGCCGGGGGGTGGTGCACTTCCACGCCGTCATCCGCATCGATGGGTCGGCACCGATGGGGAGCACGGAGGTCGCTCCGCCGCCGGCGGCGGTCAGTCTCGAGCTCCTCGACCGGGCGATCGAGGCAGCGAGGGCTTCGGCGTTCGTTGAGGTCCCCGAGCTCGCCCGGCTGGGCAAGCAGACCCGGCTGCAGTTCGGGCCCGAGCTCGACTGCCGGGTGATCCACGGCGATGGCGAGATCACCGAGGAGAAGGTGGCCTCCTATGTCGCTAAGTACTTGTCCAAAGGCGCCGAAGAGCTCGGATTGCCCACAGAGGCGCTCGCTGAGGACGACGACATCGACGCCCTGGATACCCCGGAGCACATCCGGGCGCTGGTGTGGGCGGCGGTGAAGCTCGGTGTGCGTCCCGGGTTCGGGGAGCTCAAGCTCCGGAAGCGGGCGCACCAGCTGGGCTTCGGCGGCCACTTCCTGTCCAAGAGCTTGCGCTACTCCACCACGTTCAAGGAGCTGGGTGAGGTGCGTCGCCGGCACGCCCGCAGGGAGGAGCTGGGCGAGGAGGCCAACGGCCTCGACCAGTGGGGCCGCCCAATCGCCGAGGACCAGGTGGAGATCCTCCGCTCCTGGCAGTACCTCGGCTGGGGCTACCAGAGCCACGGGGAGGCCTGGCTGGCAGCTGCGGCGGCCGCCCGAGCCCGGGAGGAACGGCAAAACGCACGAGAGGCGATGCGACAGAGGAGGTGGGCGGCATGAGGGCTGACGTCCTGGACGGTGGGAGCTCGTCGGGTACTGGTGCAGCGAGTGTTGGGGCGCCTTGCGAGGAGGAAGGCAAGATGGACAGGGACATCATGAGACAGCTGGGTGCTCTGCCGCCGGTGCTGTCGGTGGAGGAGACCTGCAGATTGCTGGGGTTGAGCCGGAGCGCTGGGTACCGGGCCACATCGGCCGGGGAGCTGCCGACGATCAAGGTCGGTCGGCGGCTGTACGTGCCCACGCCGGCGCTGCTTCGGCTACTGGGCGCCGCTGAGCCTATGAAGCAGGTGGTAGGCGGACGAAGGGGAGGGGGCAGTGGCTAGCGTCCAGAAGCTTGCGACTGGCCACTACCAGGTGCGGTATCGCTCACCAGACGGGCGTCAGCACAAGAAGACCTTCAAGCGGCGGGGAGACGCCGAGCGCTACGCCGCCAGCGTCGAGGTCGACAACCTCAGGGGCGAGTGGGTGGATCCCCGGCTCGGCAGAATGACCTTCGGTGAGTGGGTGGAGAAGTGGCAGGCGACGGAGGCGAGGCTGCGGGCGTCGACCCGGGCGCAGCATGCCTCGATCCTCAAGAACCACATCCTGCCGACCTTCGACGACTGGCGGCTGACGGCGATCCGCTACGAGATGTTGCGGAGTGGGCAGCCGAGCTGGTCGACGAGGAGCTGGCGCCGGCGACAGTCCTGAAGGCCTACCAGATCTTCGCCCAGCTGCTGGACGGCGCCGTCACGGCCGGGCGGCTGGCCAAGAACCCATGCGCCGGCGTGCGCAAGCTGCTTGCTGCCCGAGGTGCACGAGGCAGAGATGCGCTTCCTCACCGAGGACCAGGTGGTGGAGCTCGCCGACGTGATGGACCAGCGCTACCGGGCTTTCGTGCTCCTGGGGGCCTACGGCGGGCTGCGCAGGGGCGAGCTGCTCGGTCTGCGCCGGCACCGGGTGCTGGCTCTCCGCTCGGCCGTCGAGGTGGCCGAAGTTCTGAGTCTGGTGCACGGTCGGCCCGTGTTCGGTCCGCCCACGAGCTGGGCCGGTCGGCGGGTGGTTGGCATCCCTCGCCCGGTGATGGATTCCGTCGCCGAGCACATCGCCCGGTATTCGAGTGACCGTTCGGACCTTGTCTTCCCAGCACCTCAGGGCGGACCGTTCTCACCCAGGAACTTTGTGCGCCGGACCTGGGAACCGGCAGTAGCGAAGGCGGGTCTGGGTGATTTGAGGGTCCACGACCTGAGACATACGGCGGTTAGCTTCTGGATCGAGGCGGGGCTCACCGAGTCGGAGATTGCCGCCCGGGCCGGGTGGCGCCAGTTCCTCACCCGCTACCGCCATATCCTTCACCGCACCGAGGATCGGGCGAACGAGCGCCTGGGGGCTCTCTTCCTTGAGGCGGAGCATCGCCGGCACACCTCGGGCCCGGCCGCAAACCAGAGCTGAAGGCGCCCATCCTGGGCAATGGCTGCTCGTCATAACGTGGTGTCGCCGTGCTACCGGCGGAATGTAGATTGGACGTTGTCTCAGGAAATAAAGGGCCCTTGCCACGTGGTAGACGTACGAACTATGGTTCACGTGTGGGAAGTGGCAGAAGCACTTGGTGATGGAGCGAAAGCCACAGAAGCGCGGACACATTTTCGGCGGGCTCATCGCTGTCCTACTCTTCATTGGGCTCTTCTCTGAGTTGTTCCACGGGAAGAGCGCACAGAATCAGCCTCTTCAGCTTGGTGCGGGACCTACGCCAGTGGCCTCGGGTTCCCCTTCCCCCACAACGAGTCCTCTCTGCTTAACCGTGCCCCCTGCGGTAGCGAACGAGCTGGTGTCAGACGTTCAAGCCGGTGCCCCAGGGAACGCCGGCGACCCTTTGGTGGCCAAGACGGTGCACTCCCCTGATCTCGCCGCCGACGGCGATAACATCTGGTTTGTCGATATACGGACGGATCGTGGTCTTGTAAGCCTAGCCAATGTTCGAGCACCGCTGGCTGGCGGACCGTGGCGCGATCCCGCCGGCATTTGGGTTGCGATGGATTCAAGCTCCGCCCAGATGACGGGATTCCCTGTTGGTAATGGACTCACTCAGAATGGCGTCCCCTTCTCTCAAGCAGTCGGGGCTGCAGCGGTCGCCGGATGCTTGAATCAATGAATTGGGGGCCCCGGGCCGAACCCGGCCGTCAGGGCTGCTCCTGATCCGGATCGGCGCCAAGGCGATGGGCCGCCTGGACCTAACCGGCGATGGGCGTCAGAATCGTCAGCACTCAGCCGGATCTCAGACCGTCCCACCTGGTCTTGCGCCTTTTCTGCGCCCCGAGGCCCGAACGCGCCCCGGTCCGAACTCAGTGGCTATGAACGAAAACCGTTACGTACCAAGGGTTTCAGCGTTGTGGGCGCACGAGGATTTGAACCTCGGACCTCTTCCGTGTCAAGGAAGCGCTCTCCCCCTGAGCTATGCGCCCGGGCCCACAACAGCCCGTGGGAGAGGGCGAGTATAAACCGGCGCTGCCCCCGGCCTACCCATTGGGGGGGTACTGCCCGGCCAGACCGGCCACCGACTTGTTGAGGTGCAGGCTGCCCGGCAGCTTGTCGGCGTTGGCGTCCCGGGCGGCCACGGCGGGCAGGTTCCACTTGGTCTCGATCAATTCAGGATCGAGGTGTGGTCATGGGTCACATGCGACACGTAGTTGGGCTTGACCCAGGGCGACGCGATGACCGCCGGGACGCGGAAGCCGTAGCGGACGAAGCCGCCCGGGAGGTCGGGCGGCACCGTGATGGCGGGCGGGATGGCGGCGGGCGGCGGCACATGGTCGTAGTAGCCGCCATGCTCGTCGTAGGTGAGGCACGAAGAGGGTCCTTGGCCAGGGCGGAGCCGAGCCGGGAGAACGGCCCGGCCACGGCCAACCCGGCGCCGAGCGCCATGCCCTTCAGGACGGTTCGGCGCGAGATCGAGCGCGAGATGGAAGAGTCGTTCATTGCCTTCGTGCTCCTTCTCCCCCCGGGTCTCTCGGGAGAAGCGGGCCAGATCCCCATGCCACGGCAGGGATCCACCAGGGACAAGGGCGACAAGGCGTAGGCTTTCCCGGGGAGGGATGGGTTGGCGGACGAGGATGGGCACGCAGGCGAGGGCGTCAGCCGCTACCTCGAGAACACCCGCAACCTCCTCGGCCTGCTGCTAGCGGGCTTCATCGGGGCGCTCAACTTCGTCGGGCTGAAGAGCGGCGAGGTCACCACCATCCTGCGCAACGAGGCGGTGGTGCCCTCGTTCATCGCCGCGCTCCTGCTGTTCGCCCTGATGTTCGCCGTCTCCAGCGTCTTCGTGGCCTCAACCTGGCGGGTGGCCCGCTCCCTGGCCATCGCCCTCATCGCCTGCCTGGTGGGCCTCGGCAGCCTCACGGTGGTGATCGTCCCGATTCCCGGCACCACCACTGCCGCGCAGGAGTGGATCAGCACGCTGGTGGGCGGGGGCATCATCGGCGTCGCCGTCGTGGCCGAGGTCGTCCAGCTGGCCCGCCGCCGCCACCAGCAACGCCCGGTGTTCTGGGTGGCGTCGGCCGCCGGGGAGGCCACGCAGCCTAAGGACGGCGCCCACACGCAGCTGGTGCTCCTGCTGGTGGGGGCGATGCTGGCGGCGGTGGCCACCTACAGCGCCATCCGCCTGGAGGCCCGCAGCCAGTCGATCGATCCGGTGCCGCAGGGATCCGCCTCGGTGACCGAGACGGCCGGTCAGGGCAGCATCGAGCTCAGCGTATCGGCGACCCGCCTGCGGGAGCGGAGCTACGTCGCCGTCCGGGTGACCGGCCTTCCGCGCGGCCAGCCGTTGGCCCAGGCGTGCGCCGGGGTGCACGGCACCGCCGGCCTGCCCTGCCCCGACGACCCATGCCACTACCTCAGCACATGCGACATCCTGGACGGCCTGATCGTGAGCCCGGACGACAGCGGGGCAGTGAACAAGGACTTCGTGCTGCCGTTCTCGGCGGCCGACTACCAGCACATCCATATCCTGCTCCAGACCTGCGAGGCCCAGGGCAGCTCGTGCAGCTTCACGGGCCGCTACGACCGCCTGGATATCGCCATCCCGGCGCCTGGGCCGTAAGCGTTTGGCCGCGCGCCCGGAAGCCGAAGGTATTCGACAAAACCTGTGGAAACTGCCGCCAATATGGCGGCGCATTCCACAAGTTTCGGCTCCTTCCTGCGGGAGCTCGGGGACCAGAGGGGCTTGCGCTCTTCACGCCCCGATGGACGTGCAGGCCGCCGTGGCGTGGATGCCGGGCGCAGTGGCTCCGCCGCACATCCACAACCGACCCTGGTACAGGGCGTAGCCGGTGCCGTGGCGGGGCGTCAGCATCGGCACCTGGCTCCACGTCCCGCCCATCTGCTCCTGGACCACCGTGGTGAGGCTGGTCTCGCCCGCAGGCTCCCCGCCCGCCACCACCGTGATCCCGTCGACCATCCCGCCTGCGGCGCCCGAGGTGGCGGTGGGCAGGGACTGGCCGGCGGTCCAGGAACCGGCCGGGTCGAGGCAGTCCACGGCGGCGCTGGTGGACGGCTCCCGCCCGCCGGCGAGGCACACCTGCCCGTTGTCCGGGAACCCGGCGGCGTGGTTGCGGGGATGAGGCAGGGGCGGCAGGTCGGTCCAGGCGTTGGTGGCCGGGTCGTAGGCCTCCGCTCCGGCCACCTGGGCCGCGCCGTCGTTGCCGCCCGCGGCGATGAGGCGCCCACGGTCGGCCACCAGCACCAGGGCCCCCCTCGCCCGCCGGAGCGGGGCAATGGCTTGCCACACCGTGGCACCCGCCGGGAGGGCGAAGACCCTGGCGGTGGCCCCGCCGGCCGTGAACCCCCCGGCCACGTAGACGGTGGTGCCGAGGGTGGCGGCGGCCGGGTGGTTGACCGCTTCGGGCAGGGCCGGTCCACTTGCCCACGACGAGCCATCGAACACGAAGACGTTGGGGGTGCTGGCCCCGCCGGCGTTGTACCCGCCGATGACGTACAGGCGGGCGCCGACCGCGGCGGCGGCGGTCTCCTGCACCGGTTGGGGCAGTGGGGGCTCGGGCCTTTGGTTGAGGGTCGCACCGAGAGTCGGAGACGGCCCCGGCGCACCGGGACCCGGCACACTGGGTGCCGGAGCGGGCGGGGTTGATGGCAGAGGCGGCGGTGCCCCCTGCTTCGTCCCCGGGGGCGGACCCGAGCACCCGGCGAGGATCGCCGCCACCAGGACCCCCGTGAACCAGCGTCGCAAGGCAGGAACTATAGGCGGCAACAATGGGGGGCTGTCACATCGGGCCTGCCGGCAGGCGTCGTTGTGTTGACACCGGTGAGGAGGCCACGTTGACCGAGACGGACGTGCTGGCGCAGGCCTTCCAGAGCCAACGCGCCCGCCTGCGCTCGGTGGCCTACCGCATGCTGGGATCGCTCGCCGAGGCGGACGACGCCGTGCAGGAAACCTGGCTCAAGGCGAGCCGGTCCGGGGCCGAGGGCGTGGACAACCTCGGCGCTTGGCTGACCACGGTGGTCTCCCGGGTGTGCCTCGACCAGCTCCGGGCCCGCCGTGCCCGGCGGGAGGAGTCCCTCGAGATCCACGTGCCGGATCCGGTGATCGCCGAGCTGGACGTCGTCGACCCCGAGGCCGAGGCCCTGATGGCCGACACCGTCGGGCTGGCCCTGCTGGTGGTGCTGGAGCAGCTCACCCCGGCGGAGCGGGTGGCCTTCGTGCTCCACGATTTCTTCGACCTCCCCTTCGGCGAGATCGCCGCCATCCTCGGCCGCTCGCCGGTCGCCACCCGCCAGCTGGCCAGCCGGGCGCGGCGCCGGGTGTCCGCCGGCGCAAGGGTGGGCGAGACCGATGTCGGGCGCCAGCGGGCGGTGGTGGACGCCTTCCTCGCCGCCTCCCGGGGCGGCTCCTTCGAGGAGCTGGCGGCCGTGCTGGCCCCCGACGTCGTGCTGCGGGTGGACCTCGGCCCCGGCCATCCGACCCGGGCTGTGGTGGGCCGGGAGGCGGTCGCCCGCCAGGCGCTCATGTTCTCCCACCATGCGCCCCACACCCGGGCAGCCCTCGTGAACGGTGCCCTGGGGATCATCACCACCCCCGACGGCCGCCTGTTCTCGGTGATGGGCATCACCGTGGTCGCTGGCCGGGTCGCCGAGATGACGATCCTGGCCGACCCCGAACGTATCGCCCGCCTGGAGCTCAGATCTGCCGGCGGCTCAGCGTGACACGGAAGACCTCAAGGGCCCTTCAGCGCCTCCCTCCAGCGTCCGCGATCAGATCCGATCAGGCCCGGCCCCGTGAGCGCTCGGCCAGCAGGCCCAGCACGAACACGATCGCCAGCAGCACCACGACCACAATCACGTACAGCAGGGCGTGGCTCGACGAGCCCACGTCGATCACGGTGCTGAGCGTCGGGCCACACCGGGCGACGACCTGGTAGCGGCCGTCCTTGATCGATGAGGGGGCCTTGAGGTTCGCCCGGAACTGGCCGGTGGCGTCGGCGGTGGCGGTGCTGGTGACCTTCGACGCCAGGGTGACGCTGACGGCCGACCCCGGCGTGCAGCCGGTCCCGGAGACGGCGACCGATCCCCCGGGGGCCACTTCGGCCCGATCCAGGGTGAGCACCCCCGCCTGCCCGGCAGCCTGGGTGGACGGCGAGGGGCTCGGGGACGGAGACGGTGTCGGGGTGGGGACCGCCACGGGGGTGGCTGGCGGTGGCGGTGCCGTGATGGTCGCCGGCTTCGTCGGCGTCGCCGTACGAGCCGGAGCGGCCGTCGTCCTCACCGGCGACAGGGCGGGCGGGGGGCTGGGCGATGGCGTGGGGGTGGGCGTTGTGCCCGACACCGGCAGCCCGGGCGTGACGGTGAGCGTAAACATCTGGCTCTGCACCGGCGTGCCATTGCCGATGTTGCCCGCCGTGGTGTGCAGGACGCACCCGGGTGCGGCGCACACGTCAATCTGGATCTGGTAGGTGGCCGCCGGCGTCGCCGGAATGGTGATGATGGTCATCGTGGACGACCACCCGGCCGACCCGCTGCACGCCGGGCTGAAGGACACCGAGGGGCTGGGCGTCGTGGTGGGGTTCGCCACCTCCAGGCAGGCCGGTCCGCCGTCAGCCGCCAGCGGCAGGCCGCCCAGGGCGGCGGTGACGTCGTTGCCCGCCTGCACGGTGGCGCCGGGCGGGGCGACCGTGAAGGCGAGGGCGGGCGTCGCCAGGAGCACGACGCAGCACAGCACCCCCACCGCAGTGGCCGCCCAGTCCCGCGCTCTCGTGCCCACCTTCCCCATCGGCCGCCCCATCATGGCGGCAGCCGCGGGTGGCGCACAAATCGCCGCCCCAGGTACAGATCGGCTACGTCCGCGTGCGCCAGATTCGTTTGTTAGTCGGCATCCAGGCCGCGGAGCAGGCTCTGGCGGTTCGCCCGATCCAGGTCGGCGCTCAGGGGCTCCACGATTTTCATGAGGTCGCCCATCCCGAACGGCTTGCGGATGCAGCACGAGGCCCCGTGCTCCTTTGCCCGGACGAAGTCGTCACCCTGGCACTGGGTGGACAGGAACACCAGCGGGGTGTCCTCCAGGACATCGGAGAGCACCGAGCACACCGACCACCCGTCCATGCCCGGGAGCTTGCCCTCGAGGATGATGAGGTGGGGGCCGAAGTTGATGGCCTCGGCGATGACGTCGAGCCCGCTGCGGGCCGTGAGGACCTCGCAGCCTGAAACCTCCAGCATGTCGACCAGTAGGTTCAGTGTGGCCTCGTCGTTGTCACCGACGAGCACCTTGAGCGCCGAGGCGTCGGAGGGCTCGAGGCCCGTCGCCGCCGCTTCGGCGCCATGGATGTCCCCTCCGCCGTTGGGCCCCATGCGCTCTACATATAGTCGGCCCCCCGTGCCCCCCCGATGAGGCCGCGGGATAGCGCGGATGGACTATTTATTAAAAGCTTTAATGCGTAGCCCGCGCGGCCGAACGCACTGAGTTACTGGTGGCCCGAATTGCAGGAATCTCCCGGAAACGAGACGACCGGGGCAGCATTTCGGCGCCAAATCTATCCCGACGTGATGCTTCATCTTCTCGACAGACGGAGCCAGCCGACGGAACCCTGCGGTCGCCAAGAACGAGCAGGGGCAAGGGCTTTACCCGTCAGAAGCACCGCGCAGTCGACCTGAGCGCCCATCGAGGACAGGCACCCGTTGGCGTGATCGGCCGGTTTTCCGAGCAGATATGCCCGGACTTGGCCGGGACTTGGCCACGCTGCAGCACCCGGTGCCACCCCCCGCCGGCGCCCAATTGGATGGCGCCGCCAGGGGAGCTGCCGGGGTAGTCGCCGTCACTACCCTTGCGGCCGTGTCGGGGACGCAGGGATGAGGTCACTTGCCCCCGTTTTGATGGTGACCACATGGCAGCCGATGTCGGTGGTGTTGGTGTTGGTGGCGCTGTCGTTCACCTTGCCACCCTCGCCCTCGTCCCAGGTGACCACCACAGCGGTCGACGTGCCTTCCTGCATGTCGTCGATGAGGTTGGGCGTGACGAACGAGAACGCCGGCAGCGTCCCGGCCGCCGGTCGGTGGCCAGCTGCGGGTAGGGCGCGTCGAGGCTCGAGCAGGTGGTCAGCGACGAGAGGTAGGGCGGCGGGTTGTGGCGCACCGCTTACTCACCGGCATTGCTTTCCTCGCACGCCTTCCAGCCCACTCGCCGAAGATGCTGGGGGCGAAGGTGCTGCACCGCTTGCTCGGGTTGCAGTCGGACTTGATCGGCTTCAGCGAGGCGTAGGGCAGGCCGGTGACGGCACCCGCGTAGTTCGGCAGGCTGGGGTGGTCGACGGTGCGGTAGTTGGTCGCCAGGCCGCACTCGGCAGCCAGCGCCGGTGCCCAGCCTCGATGGTGCATGGAAACCTCCTTCGGTCTCGCTGCATCGGTCAGGCGACATCCGGACGGATGGCCCGATTCGCATGCTCCCGGGGGCCCGTGTGAACGAACAGGGGGCCGGTTCGCGAACAGCGCGCGAACCAGTCTGTGAATGACGTATGCGATCCGCGCGATCCGGACGGGATGACGAGCCCTCGGTGGCCAGCGCGCGGCGGCCGGCGTCCTCAGCGGCTGCATCGATCAATTGAGGCGGCGGGCAGAATTGAACTGCCGTGCGCGGTTTTGCAGACCGCTGCCTAACCACTCGGCCACGCCGCCATTCAAAAGGAGCGGGGTCGCCGCTCCTCGGATGGCACCTATCGGTGCGGCCCCAGCCCCGCAGGCCGCTGCGCCGATTCTACTGCAGCCACCACTCTGGCCTTCCGGGGCCGGAGGAGGCTAGACTCCCTACCAGCCTTCACGGCAGCGAAGCCGGTGCAAATCCGGCGCTGTCCCGCAACTGTAAGGTCCCTCATTCCGGACCGAGCCAGGTCGCCTGCCGCAGGAGGACACGAACGCCCTCGAGGAAAGGGGTTCTCGTGCGACCGGCGCCTAGCAAGCCCCCTGTCGACCGGGCCCACACTCGACTGACAGGAGGAGCTATGCGAATCCGAGTTGTCCGCTGCGCCGCACCCGCCGCTGCCGCCGTCCTGCTGCTCGCGGCCTGCTCGAAGGCCACGACCACGGCATCGACCACCCCGTCGGCCGGGGGGAACTTCCCGCAGACCATCCAGGCCACCAACGGGGCGGTGACCATCGAGGCGAAGCCCACCCGCATCGTCTCGCTCTCCCCCACCCTCACGGAGGACCTCTACGCCGAGGGCGCCGGCCCCCAGGTGGTGGCGGTCGACCAGGACTCCAACTACCCCGCCGGGGTCCCGAAGACGAGCCTGTCCGGCGTGACGCCCAACGTCGAGGCGATCGCCGGGTACCGGCCCGACCTCGTCGTGCTGAGCGGCGACGTCGAGGGCCTGATCGCCAGCCTCGGCAAGCTGGGCATCCCGGTGCTCAATGAGCCCGCCGCCAACACCCTCGCCGACGCCTATACCGAGATGACCCAGCTCGGGGCCGCCACCGGGCACACCACCGCGGCCGCTGCGCTCGTGGACGCCACCAGGGCGAAGGTGTCGTCGCTCGTGGCGGCCCTGCCGTCGGCGGGCATCACCGAGACCTACTACTACGAGCTCGACCAGACCTTCTACACCGCCACCTCGCACACCTTCATCGGGAGCCTGTTCTCCCTGGCCGGCCTGAAGAACATCGCCGACCCACACGATGACGGCACCGGGTACCCGCAGCTCAACCCGGAGACGATCATTGCCGCCAACCCCGACTTCGTCTTCCTGGCCGACAGCAAGTGTTGCGCCCAGACTGCGGCCACCATCGCCGCCCGGCCCGGTTGGGCGACGTTGAGCGCGGTCAAGGACCACCGGGTCATCACGCTGGACGACGACATCGCCTCCCGCTGGGGCCCCCGGGTCACCGACCTGCTGGCCGCCATCGTGCAGGCGGTGAAGGGAGGCGGGGCATCGCCGACGCCGTAGTCCCCGCCACCCCGACCCGGCGCCCGCTCGCCGGTGTGCGGCCGCGCCGGGGATTGGCCTCCGGCTGGGCCCTGGTGCTCGCTGCGCTGGCGGCGTCGCTGGCCGCCGGGGTGCTGATCGGGCCGGTGGCGCTGCCCCCCCGGGAGGTGCTGCTGGGGCTGGCGTCCAAGCTCCCGCTCCTGCGCGTGCACACCGGGCTGAGCGCCGCCGACCTCGCCATCGTCTGGCAGATCCGGGCGCCCCGGGTGGTGCTCGGGCTGCTGGTCGGCTCGATGCTCAGCATGGCCGGCGGCGCCTACCAGGGCGTGTTCCGCAACCCGCTGGCGGACCCGTACCTGCTGGGGGCGGCAGCCGGTGCCGGCCTGGGCGCCACCCTGGTGATCACGTCGGGATTCGTCGGGTCTCTCGGCCCGATCGGCCCCATCCAGGCGGCCGCCTTCGCCGGGGCCATGCTGGCGGTCGGGGCCACCTGGGCCCTCGCCCGGGGGCGGAACCGCATCCGCTCCACCGCCACGCTCATCCTCGCCGGGGTGGCGGTCACCAGCCTCCTCACCGCCGTCCAGACCTACTACCAGCAGCGCTCGGACTCAACCCTGCGCTCGGTGTACTCCTGGATCCTCGGCAGCCTGGCGACGGCCTCGTGGCACAGCGTCGCCCTGATGCTGCCGTGGGCGGTGATCGGGACGGTGGGCGTCCTGCTGCACCTGCGGGTCATCGACGTGCTGGCGGTGGGCGACGAGGAGGCCGCCACCCTCGGTCTGGCGGTCGAGCGCACCCGGCTCACCGTCGTGCTCAGCGCCACGCTGGCCACCGCCGCGGCGGTGTCGGTCAGCGGGCTGATCGGCTTCGTGGGCATCATCGTTCCCCACACCGTCCGGTTGCTGGTGGGGTCGTCCAACCGGGCGGTCATCCCGCTCAGCATCGTGGGCGGTGGGGCGTTTCTCGTGGCCGCCGACCTCTTCGCCCGCACCGCCATCGCCCCGGCCGAGATCCCGATCGGGGTCATCACCGCGCTCATCGGTGGGCCGTTCTTCCTCGCCCTGCTCGCCCGGCGGGTTTCCCGGACATGAGCGTCCCGGTGATCGAGGTGCGGGAGCTGAGCGTGTCCATCGACGGGCGGCGGATCCTGGAAGGCGTCGGGTTCGCCCTGACCGCCGGCGAGTGGCTGGCGGTGGTCGGACCGAACGGGGCGGGCAAGACCACCCTGTTGCGCTGCATCGCGGGCGGGATGCCCTACCAGGGGTCGATCCGGTTGGCGGGCCATGAGGCCCAGGCCCTGCCCCGGGCGCAACGGGCCCGGCAGGTGGCGGTCGTCCCCCAGCACCCGGTCTTCCCCGAGGGCATGTTGGTTGCCGAGTACGTGCTGCTCGGCCGCACACCGCACGTGCCGCGCTTCGGCTTCGAGCGCCGCACCGACTGGATCGTGGTCGAGGCGCTCCTGGCCCAGCTCGGCCTCTCGGCGCTGGCCAGCCGGGCGATCACCACCCTGTCCGGGGGCGAGCGCCAGCGGGCGGTGATCGCCCGTTCGCTGGCTCAGGAACCGGCGGTGCTGCTGCTCGACGAGCCGACCACCGCCCTCGACCTCGGCCACCAGCACGAGGTGCTCTCCCTGGTGGACGACCTCCGCCTCGCCCGGGGCCTGGCGGTGATCTCCGCCCTGCACGACCTCACCCTGGCCGGGCAGTACGCCGAGCGGTTCCTGCTGCTGGCCGAGGGCCGTCCGGTGGCGACCGGGGCGGCGGCCGAGGTGCTGGAGGCCGATCTCCTCGAGCGCTGCTACGGGACGCCGGTGTCAGTGATCGAGGTGGATGGCACAACCGTGGTGGTGCCGCCCCGCCCCGGGCAGCGCCGGGCTCAGCCGGCCGCCGGGCTGTAGGCCTCGCTCGGGGCCGTCTCGGCCGCCGGGCTCGATGCCCAGATCGCGGCCCCCAGGAACGCGGCGAGGAGGGCCAGGGCCGCCAGCGACCGGGCGGGCGGGGTGAGGTCCTGGTTGCACCCGCTGCCCGACGATCCGCCGGCGGGCGCGCTCGGCCCGGCAAGGACCGAATTGATCCCCCTCTGGGGGTTCACCGGGGCGGCGTGATAGATCCGCTGCCCGCCCGGCTCCTGGATGTAGGTGTAGCAGCGGGTCCGGGCCCCGCCGAAGATCAGCAGGCCGGCGCATCCGGCGGCGACGAGAAAGGCCGCCAGCGCGGCGAGGCCGACGGCGAGGCGGGGATGGGGACCGGAACCCAGGCGGACGTAGCTGATCAGGGACAGGACGCTCGGGACGATCAGCAGCGGGGTGAACGAGAGCGACGTGGGGACAAGGGCGAACCCCATCACGGCCGCCGCCGCCAGAAGTCCCCGCCGCCGCCCCCGGCCGACGCCGAGGATGGCCAGCACCGCCGGCATGAGGTAGAGCGTTCCCAGGGCGACGGCGTGGAGGGTCACGGCGCCGTTCGGGGGGCCGTCCCGTACCTCGCGGACGAGCAGGACGGCCGAGAGGACACCGAAGGCGGCGAACAGCGCGGCCCCGACCATGCCCGGGGCCCATCCCCGTTCGTGCCGCTCGGCAGTGACCATCGGTGTATGAGCATGCCCCCTGCCGACCAAAACCGCACGGGGTGCGAGCGGGCAAGGCTTACGGAACCAGAACGATCTTGCCGAATGTATGGCCACGGGCGACCAACCGGTGAGCCTCGGCCACCTCCGTGAGCGGAACGGTGGCCGCCACCCGGACCCGGAGGCGCCTGGCCTCGGCGAGGCGGACCAGCTCGAGCCGGGCGGCGGCCCGGATCTCCGTGCCCGGGTCAGCCCCGGGCGCGCCGCCGAGCACCCTGATCCCCTCGGCGAACCCCCGCCGGACCGCAGCGATGCTGACGACCCGGTGATAGTCGGCGACCAGAGCCAGCGAGACGTCGATGGCCTCGTCGGTCCCGGCGGTGTCGATGGCGGCGGCAACGCCCACGGGGGCGAGACTCCGTATGCGCTCGAGGAGCCCGGGACCGTAGGTGACGGGCTCGGCGCCCAGCTCCCGGAGGTAGGCGTGGCGGGACTCGCTGGCCGTGGCGACGACCCGGACACCGGCGATGCGTGCGAGCTGGACGGCCATGAGCCCGACGCCACCCGCCGCCCCGTGGATGACGACGGTCTCGCCGGCGGTGATGGCGGCGGCTGACACGCAGTGCACCGCGGTCGCCCCGGCGAGGAGCAGACCGCCGGCCTCCTCGAACGAGAGTGCCGGCGGCTTGGGCACGACCGCTTCGGCCGGGACCACAACCTGCGACGCGTAGGCCCCCTGGATGCGGTAGGCGACGACCTCATCGCCGACGGCGATCGGGCCGGCCGGCCCGGCGGCGTTTTGGCCGACGGCCGTGACCATCCCCGACGCCTCCAGGCCCAGGCGCATCGGAAGAGCCGCCGGATCCCGGCTGAAGGCGCCGCTGTAGGACTTGTAGTCGACAGGGTTGGTGCCGGCTGCCCGGACGTCGAGGAGCACCTCGCCCGGGCCGGGGGCCGCGGTGGGGGCGTCGACGAGGCGGAGCACCTCCGGCCCGCCGTAGGCGGTGGCGACAACGGCGGCCGCCACCTGATGCGTCAGCGTCTCCCCTCTTGGGTGCAGTCGTTCAGCCCCGGAGCTGGCCCTGGACGGGAGCTGCGCCGTGCCCAGGGGGGTCAAGGAACCACCGAACTCGAGTGAGATTCTATGCATTTGCCTCACCCGAACTATCAGGGCGACCCCGTTGAGTCCTGCACAAACGGCAAACCCAAGAAAGAAGAGCGGGTAGCGCCCTCCACCAGTGCTGTGCCTCATCAGTATGGCCATCGCGGCCCAGGCAGCGGCGAACACGACTTGGAACCCTGCAAACACAACTTGCCCGCGCATGCGCCGCTCATCGCTGAGGGCATAGTTCACGACCAGGGCCGCGAGCTCGGCACTCCCAGGAGCGATCCCGGCTGCCACGCCCCGGTAGATCCGCCGACCCTCTCTTGGCTTGATCCCAAGGGTGGTGAGCAGATACCGCCGTTGCTGCCTCAAGGTGCGTTCGTCCATGGCAGGTCAATGGTAAGCCACGTTACTGGTAGCCCCAAACCTCGGTCACCTTGACCACCCGTAGCCCTCAACCGGAAACCCATCGGACTCGACGGTCAGGGGCAGACCGCCGGTTGCGCCGGCCCCCGCCGGGGCGGCCCGGAGGACGGCCCGGAGATAGTTGGTGGAGTAGTACATCCCCTGGCTGTACCACGCCGCCAACATTGCCCGGGGAGCCACCGCCGGCCCTCACGGCCCGGCCCGGGCACGGCCCCACCCGAGCGCCGGTCTCCTCATGAGAAGGGGGTTTACCTGGAGCGGACGACGGGATTCGAACCCGCGACCCTCACCTTGGCAAGGTGATGCTCTACCAACTGAGCCACGTCCGCGTTCCGGCCATCCTACCGTACGCCGGGGCCGATCCCCCCGCCGTAGTACAGCGTCTCCGGCGGGTGGTCCGACCCGGCATTGGTGAACAGGGCCACCAGCGCCCGGGGATTGGTCCACAGGCCGAGTGCCATCCGGCTCTCCTGCCACCGGGCCGCCAGGCCCACGACGAGGCCCAGCCCGGCGAAGCCGAGGAACCCACCCGCCGTCGTCCCGAACCACGCCGGGTTGAACCTCGCAGGCCACAGTGCCAGCGTCGCCACTTCGATGATGCAGATCGCCGCCGAGACCCCCAGCAGCATGATGGCCAAGCGGGATGTGGTGGGGTACTGAGCATCGGCCGGGGCCGGGCCAGGCTTGCCACGGCGCAGGATGATCGACCCAGCCAGCAGGGACAGCGGCCACACCGGCGCCGCCACCGTCAGGGTCATGGCCAGCACGTCGGGCATCATCGACCGCAGGGCGAGCCCGTGCGCCAACCCGTCCAGGAGCGCCACGACCGCGGGCGGGACCAGGGCCATCCCCGACAGCCATGCGGTGGTCGTCAGTCGTCGGAGGGTGGGCGGGCGCATGCCGCCATGGTACTCAGACCACAGGGGGCGGCCCGAGCTGATGTCGGGGACATTTGTCCCGGATTGTGGGACAAATGTCCCCAGTTTCGAGCCCGCCTCACCGACCGGTGGACCCGAACCCGCCTGCTCCCCGCTCGGACGCAGGCAGCTCGTCGACCTCCTCCAGTGCCGCCACGACCACGGGCTGGATCACCAGCTGCGCCACCTTGTCGCCCCGCTCGATCGCGATCGGCTCGGCCGGGTCCAGGTTGATGGCCACCACGGCGATCTCGCCCCGGTACCCGCTGTCGATGAGCCCGGGTGAGTTCACCAAGCCCAGGCCCTGGCGGGCCGCCGCCCCGGACCGGGGCTGCACGAAGCCGGCATACCCGGGGGGAATGGCCACGGCGACGCCCGTGGGGATGCGGGAGCGCTCCCCCGGTGCCAGCGTCACCGACGCGGCTGCGAAGAGGTCGAGGCCGGCATCGCCGACTCGGGCGTACGCCGGCAGGGGCAGTCCTGTGTCGAGGCGGCGGATCGGGACCCGGAGGCCCTCGCTCACTCCTCCGGGACCCCGGCGGGCTGCTTGGGGGGCACCTTCTTGGCCAGCAGGCCCAGCTCGCGCTCGAAGTCGTTCAGTTCCTTGAAGTCCTTGTAGACACTGGCGAAGCGCAGGTAGGCCACCTCGTCGATGTCGCGCAGGCGCTCCAGCACGTCCCGGCCGAGATCGGCGCTGGAGACGACGGTGCGCCCCTCGAGGCGGATGGTCTCGACGATGTCGTCCACCAGCCGGTCCAGGGTCTCGGGCGCCACCTGACGGTTCTTGCACGCCTTGCGGATGCCGGAGAGCAGCTTCTCCCGGTCGAAGGACTGCCGGCCCCCGGAGCGCTTGGCGACGAGCAGCGGGGCGTTCTCCATGCGCTCGAAGGTGGTGAAGCGTTGACCGCACCCCTCGCACTCCCGGCGGCGCCGGATGGCGTGGCCGTCCTCGGCGACGCGCGAGTCCACAACCCGGTCCTGATCCTCACCACATGTCGGGCAACGCATCGCGAAGAATTCTACGCTGCCAGGGACCACATGTGGTGGCTCTTCCAACTAGCCGCTCTAGATGTTGGGCTTGTCCGTCCGGAGCCCGCCCGGATGCGACGCCGGCTCAGACCGGACGCCGGGTGTCGGCGAAGAACTCGACCACGTAGCCGTCCGGGTCCGCCACCTTCAGGGAGGTCAGGCCGGGCTCCTCCCACCAGGCGACCTCCCGCAGCCCCCGGGCGGCGAACTCCCGCCGCCGGGCCTCCACCGCCTCGGCGCCGGACAGGCGGAAGCCGAAATGGGCCATCCCGAGATCCGCCGGGCGCCCCTGCACGAAGGCCAAGACGAACCCGGCCGGCGTGGTCAGGACCACACCGTCATCCGCCTCCCGCACCCACCCCCGCAGACCGAAGACGTCCCGGTAGAAGGCCAGGGAGGCGTCCGGGTTGGAGACGACGAGGGCGAGGTGACCGATCTCGCTCACGGTCCCCCACCCTCGCCGCTGACTTCAGGCAGAGCTACGAGCAGCCGCTCGTCGTCCCGCACGACTCGCATACGAAGCACGATCCCGCCGGCCGCATCGAGATTCCGCACGTGTAGCACAGAGGGGCATCGACGGCGGGGTTGCGCACGACCAGCCGGGGCAGCCCCTCGACGGGCATGTCGGGGGGCGCCGGGGCAGCCGGAGCTGCGGCCTCCGAACCCTCGAGGTGACTGCCGTGGCCGTTGGTGACGATCGGCTGCCCGCCGTCGAGTGCCCGCTTGCGCTCGGTGGTGGTGAAGACGTTGAGCGCCGCCCGGTCCTCGGGGCTCAGGTAGTCGGCCCCCAGCCGCCGGAAGATGTAGTCGACCACCGAGGTGGCGAAGCGGAAGTCGGGGTCGTCGGTGATGCCTGAAGGCTCGAAGCGCATGTTGATGAACTTCTCGACGTAGGCCTTCAGCGGCACCCCGTACTGCAGGCCGATGGAGATGGCGATGGCGAAGGCGTCCATCACTCCGGCCAGCGTGCTGCCCTGCTTGGCCACCTTCAGGAAGATCTCGCCCAGCTCCCCGGTGTCGGGGTACTCCCCGGCGTTGACGTAGCCGTCGCAGTCGGCGATGCGGAACGAGGTGGTCTTCGACGGCCGCTTGCGGGGCAGGCGACGGCGCACCGGGCTCGGCCGCTCGGCCGCCTTGGGGGCCTCGGCGGCGGCAGGCGTGGCCTTGTCGCTCCCCTTCTTGTCGCCCCCCTTCTTGTCGGCCGACAACGGCTGGCCCACCTTGCAGTTGTCCCGGTAGATCGCCAGGTTCTTCAGCCCGAGGCGCCAGCCCTCCAGGTAGAGGGCCTCGATCTCCTCGACGGTGGCGGTCTCCGGCATGTTCACCGTCTTGGAGGAGGACCCGGACAGGAAGGGCTGCACGGCGGCCAGCATCTTCACGTGGCCCATGTAGTGGATCGGGCTGTCGCCCATGGCGCAGTCGAAGACCGGGTAGTGGTCCTCGTGCAGGTGCGGCGCCCCCTTGACCGTGTTGTTCTCGGTCACGTAGTCGACGATGTCGGCGACATGGCGGGGCGGGTAGCCGAGCTGCTTCAGCGCCTTCGGCACTCCCTGGTTGACGATCTTCATCGTCCCCCCGCCCACCAGCTTCTTGGTCTTGGCCAGCGCGAGGTCGGGCTCGATGCCGGTGGTGTCGGCGTCGAGCAGGAAGCTGATGGTTCCGGTCGGTGCGATGAGGCTCACCTGGGCGTTGCGGTAGCCGTAGCGCTCGCCCAGCTCGAGGGCGTCGTCCCAGGCCAGCTTGGCGGCGTCGACGATGCGCCGGGGCGCCAGCGCAGTATCGATGCCATCGACCGCGTCCCGGTGCCGGCGGATGACATCGAGGTGGGCCTCGGCGTTGCCCGGCACCGTCCAGCCCGGGTAGGGGCCGAGGACGCCGGCGATCTCCGCCGAGCGCCGGTAGGCCACGCCGCTCATGAGGGCGGTGATGGCCGCCGCCCACGCCCGCCCGGCGTCGGAGTCGTAGGACACCCCCTGTTGCATGAGCAGGGCGCCGAGATCGGTGTAGCCGATGCCGAGCTCCCGGTAGTTGTTGACCATGGCGGTGACCTTGGGGGTCGGGTACTCGGCGTTGTGCACCGAGATGTCCATGGCCGTGATGGTGGTCTCGACAGCCGCGGTGAACGAGGCGACGTCGAAGCTGCCGTCGTCCTGCACGAACTTGGTCAGGCGGATGGACGCCAGGTTGCAGGATGTATTGGCAGGACGGACATATTCCCCACATGGGTTAGTTGCCCGGATCGGCCCCGCCGCCGGCGAGGTGTGCCACCGGTTCATGGTGTCCAGGTAGAACACGCCCGGGTCGGCGCATTCCCAGGCCGCCTCGGCGATCTCCCGCATCAGCGCCCGGGCCTTCAGGGTCTTGATGGTCCGGCCGTCCTTCACCGCCTTCAGGTCCCAGTCCCGGTCGTCGAGGTAGGCCTGCAGGAAGGCGTCGCTCAGGCCCACCGAGTTGTTGGCGTTCTGGTACTGCAGCGAGTGCGAGTCCGCCCCGTCGAGGTCCATGTCGAAGCCCGCCTCCCGCAGAGCCCGGGCCTTGCGCTCCTCCCGGACCTTGCAGGTGATGAACTCCTCGACGTCGGGGTGGTCCACGTCCAGGACCACCATCTTGGCCGCCCGGCGGGTGGAGCCGCCGGACTTGATGGTGCCGGCCGAGGCGTCGGCGCCCCGCATGAACGACACCGGCCCGGACGCCGTCCCACCCGAGGTGAGCAGCTCCTTGGAGGAGCGCAGCTTGGAGAGGTTGATCCCCGCCCCCGACCCGGCCTTGAAGATCAGGCCCTCCTCGACGTACCAGTTGAGGATCGACTGCATGTCGTCCTCGACGTCGAGGATGAAGCAGGCCGACACCCGGGGCGGGTTGACCAGGCCGACGTTGAACCACACCGGCGAATTGAACGCCATCTTCTGCATCAGCAGCAGGTGGGTGAGCTCGGCGGCGAAGGTCTCCTCGCTCCCGTCGGAGAAGTACCGGTCCCCGATCCCCCGCTCGGTGTACCAGCCCACGACCCGGTCGATCATGGATTTGACCGACCCCTCCCGGCGGGGCGACCCGAGCGGGCCCCGGAAGTACTTCTGGGCCACGATGTTGGTGGCATTCTGCGACCAGGCCTTCGGGAACTCCAGGTCGCGCTGCTCGAAGGCGATCTTGTCGCCTGAGCCGATGCGGGCGTCCCGCCGCTCCCACTCCACCTCCGCATAGGGGTGGAGCCCGGGCTGCGTGAAGTACCGCTCCATGCGGAGCCCTGCCGTGTGAACGCCGTCGCTCACTCTCATGTGCCCTCCCCACTATGAAACGCAGCGGCCGGCGACATTCTTTCCAGAGACTGCGAAAAAATCAACATGTTGTGGTCCAGCCGGCCGCTGACGCAAGATCTCGTAGGGGTGAGAGCCTAAATTACAGACCTGTAAGAGTCAACAAGCAATGTTTCGCGGGCCGGTGGCCCTACGGCAGGGTCAGCTTCTCCCCGGTGTAGATCTCCCCGTCGCCGAGGTTGTTGGCCTGCTGCAGGTCGTAGATGTACTGGCGAGGGTCCTCCTGCGGGGCGTAGTGCTCGGCCAGGCTCCACAGGGTCTCGCCCGGCGCCACGACGTGGACCACCGGCGGCGGCACCGACCCGGGAGCGCCCGCCCAGAGCGCGGGCTTGGCGAACATGACCAGCAGGCAGGCCCCGGCGGCCACGACGAACGCCCGTACCCGGGAACGTCTGTTCGTTGTCATGGTGCCACTGTAGGTCGGGGGCCGGGGGCCGTCAAGAGAAAACCGAACAAATGTTTGCCTTTTTTCCGCTGAGCCCCTACACTGGCCCTCGAACCACCCGCAACGACGCATCAACAGAGCACAACAGTCCGAACCGACCTGGGAGGTGCCCATGAACGAGCGACCGCTGGACTCCGGAACCCGCCTCCCCGACGGGACCGACCTCAGCACCCGGCAGCGAGCCATCCTGGACTACATCGTCCAGAGCGTGGAGGAGCGGGGCTACCCGCCGGCCGTGCGGGAGATCGGCGATGCGGTAGGCCTGGCGTCGCCCAGTACGGTCCACGTCCACCTGAAGACGCTGGAGGACCGGGGCTACCTGCGCCGGGACCCCACCAAGCCCCGGGCGATCGAGGTCCGCTGGGAAGGTGGGGCGCCCCGCCGGGCGGCGGCGCAGACCCTGCCGGTCTACGGGTCGATCGCCGCCGGGCCGACCTCCCTGGCCGAGCAGACGCAGGAAGGCACCATCGCCGTCCCGGAGGAGTTCGTGGACGACACCCCCCACTTCGTGCTCCGCGTGCGGGGCGAGTCGATGATCGGCGCCGGCATCAACGACGGCGACTACGCGGTCATCCGGGCCAACGCCAACCCGTCCAACGGCGAGATCGTGGCCGCCCAGGTCGAGGGACCGACCGGCGAGGCTGAGGCGACGGTGAAGCGGTTCTTCCGCACCGGGGGCCGCATCGTGCTGATGCCCGAGAACCCCAACGTCGACCCGATCGAGCCCGAGGGCGAGGTCCGGGTCCTGGGCAAGGTGGTGGCGATCCTCCGGCGGATGTAGGCCCCGAAGGGATCGACATGGACATCGGAGCCGCTAAGGACGACGTTGAGCGTGAAGCCACCTACCGCTTCATCAATTCTGAGATCGGCGAACAAGGCCGCGTCCTCCTGGAAGAGGCCCGCGGCATTGACGCCAAGGCCACTGTCGTCGCTGGGTTCACGAGTTGTCCGAGGCGGCTCCGGTGTATGTCGTCGGGCAGGTGGCGGGAACAAAGGCGAAGATCTACCAGGGCGTCCAGACGGAAAGTTCGCTTGCGACGACGAGAAGGCAGACGCTGAGAGACCAGAGTAGCGCCTTGGTGTTTGCCATTCTGAGGTTCGCTTGAAAGGGTCCGCCCATGAACGAAACGAAGTCGAATGGCCTTCCGCCGACCCCCCCGCCAAAGCCCCCGGCTCCCAAGGTGGGCAGTCGGGAGCCCCAGCCTGCCATGGTCGCCAATGATCGGCTGATCGGCCGCTCGATTGTCGGCGGCGGAGCACCGGCAAAGCGCACATGGCACGTGACGCCCCGGACTTAGGGCCCGCAAGGCGCGTCGGCACTCCGGCCGCGAGTCGAGTCGCCATCGCCGACGGCCGCGGGCCGTTCAGCGGTTGGACCGAAGGCGCATAGTTATGGATTGCGGTGACAAATAGTCTGTGAGTGCTGAGGTCCGTATAGCACCCCCGCAGACTCACGGACTTCAGTCGCCCGGCCCCTACCCGTCCTCGCCCGCACCCGCACCTTCCAGGGGCGCGTCCACCAGGTACTCCCCCAGCCGGGCCAGGACGGCGGTCGATGTGCGAACCTGGAGGCGGGCGCCGCCGGGCTCGAACGACTCGTCCAGCACCTCGGCCTCGTCGTGGAGTTGGCTGCGGATGTCGCCCCGCTCGAAGGGCACGAAGAACTCGGCCACCAGGTGGGCCGCCCGGATGCGGTCGGCGACCACCGACAGCAAGTCGTCCAGCCCTTCGCCGGTCAGGGCGGAGATGAACACCGACCCCGGGAAGCGGGCCGCCAGCGCCACCGCCCCCCCGGCGGGCAGCAGGTCCCGCTTGTTCAGCACCACCATCGACGGGAGGTCCTGCGCCCCGATCTCGGCCAGCACCCGCTCGACCGCCTCCAAGTGCGCCACCGGATCGGGCTGGGCGGCGTCGACGACGTGGAGCAGCAGATCGGAGCCCGCCGTCTCCTCCAGCGTCGAGCGGAAGGCCTCCACCAGCGTGTGGGGCAGCTTCTTGACGAACCCCACGGTGTCGGTCAGGACCACGTCCCGCCCGTCGGGCAGCGACAGCCGCCGGGCGGTGGGGTCCAGCGTCGAGAACAGCCGGTCCTCTACCAGCACCCCGGCCCCGGTCAGGGCGTTGAGCAGCGTCGACTTCCCCGAGTTCGTGTAGCCCACCAGCGAGATCTGGGGCACGCCGGAGCGGACCCGCCGGCCCCGCTTGGTCTCCCGGGTGCGCTCCAGGTCCTCCAGGTCCCGGCGCAGCTTCTGCAGCCGGCGCCGGATGCGCCGGCGGTCGACCTCCAGCTTGGTCTCGCCCGGCCCCCGCCTCGTGCCGATGCCACCGCCCATGCGGCTGAGGACCTCGCCCCAGCCCCGGAGCCGCGGCAGGTCGTAGGTGAGCTGGGCGAGCTCCACCTGCAACTTGCCCTCGGCGGAGTGGGCGTGCTGGGAGAAGACGTCCAGGATGAGGCCGGTGCGGTCGATGATCTTCAGCTGGTCGGGGGCCAGCGGGTTCACGCCGGCCAGGTCCTCCAGGTTGCGCCCCTGGGCGGGGGCCAGCTCGTCGTCGAAGATGACCGCGCTGGCGTGCAGTGCCTTGGCGAGATGGATGACCTCCCGGGCCTTGCCGCTGCCCAGGTAGGTGGCCGGCTCCGGGGTGTCGCGTACCTGGAGCACCCGCTCGACCGCCTCCGCCCCCGCCGTGTCGGCCAGGAGGGCCAGCTCCTCGAGCGACGCCTCGGCCTCCTCAAGCTCGCTCGACGACCGGGCCAGGCCGACCAGCACCACCCGCTCCCGCTCCTCGGAGCCCGGCCCGCCCGGGCCGGCGCTGGCCCCTCCAGAAGCCGCGCCCCGGGACGCCCCGCCGGCCGAGGCCCGAACCCTGCCCGTCACCGACCTCCAGCCGCTCCGCCTGCGGCACCACTGCCGACGGACCTCCCGCCCGCCGCACGCAATGCCCGGGCGATGCGCTCGGCCCCCTCGGCCAGGCGGTCGTCGTCAATCGTGAGCGAAAAGCGGACAAAACCCTCTCCCGCCGCCCCGTAGCCGACCCCGGGGGTGACGACCACCCCGGCCCGGTCCAGCAGGAAGTCGGCGAAGGCCTGGGACGGCTCGCCGCCCGGGGTCGGCGCCCACAGGTACAGCGCCGCCTTGGGCGGGACCAGGGCCCAGCCCGCCGCATTGAGGGCGTCCACCAGGGTGTCCCGCCGCCGGGTGTACACCGCGCACTGGGCGGCCACGGCCTCCTGCGGGCCGTTGAGCGCCTCGATGCCCGCCCGCTGCAGGGCGTTGAAGATGCCCGAGTCGATGTTGGTCTTCACCCGGCCGAGCGCCTCGACCGCCACCGGCGACCCGACCGCCCAGCCGATCCGCCAGCCGGTCATGTTGTAGGTCTTCGACAGCGAGCCGAACTCGAGGGCGACCTCCGTCGCCCCCGGGGTCTGCAGGACACTGGGGGCGACATAGCCGTCGTAGGTGACGTCGACATAGGCGGCGTCGTGGGCCAGCAGCAGGTTGTGGCTGCGGCAGAACTCGACCGCCTGCTCGAAGGTCCCGGGCGCCACCGTCGCCGAGGTCGGGTTCCCCGGGTAGTTCAGCCAGAGGATCTTGGCGGCCACGGCGTCGCCCGGGCTGATCTCGCCCAGCCGGGGCTGGAAGCCATGGGCAGCTTCCAACGGGAAGGGCACCGGCCGGCCTCCGGCCAGGATGGCGCTGGTGGCGTAGACCGGGTAGCCCGGGTCGGGGATGAGGACGGTGTCGCCCGGATCCACGAAGGCGGTCGCCAAGTTGTGGATGCCCTCCTTCGACCCGATGAGCGGGAGCACCTGCGACTCCGGGTCGAGGTCGATGCCGAAGCGCCGCTGGTAGTAGCCGGCGATGGCCCGGCGCAGGTCCGCCAGCCCGTAGTACGACGGGTAGCGGTGGTTGGCGGGGTCGGCGACCGCCGCCTGAGCAGCGGCCACGATGTGGCCCGGGGTGGGTAGGTCGGGGTCGCCGATGGCGAACGAGATGACGTCCACTCCCCGGTCGCGGGCCTCGGCGATCCGCCGGTCCAGCGTGGCGAACAGGTAGGGCGGCAGCTGGTCGATCCGTTTGGCCGTCCTCACGCGCGGCCCCTCACGGCAGGGCTCCGTCGTACACGTGGGCGGCCGGGCCGGTCTGGTAGAGGTGGCCGTCCTCGCCGCGCTCGACGACCAGGTCACCGCCCAGGGTGCGCACGGTTGCCCGGTCCAGCCCGGCGGCGGCCACCGCGGCGGTCGAGCCCGAACCCGATGCCAGCGTCACCCCCACCCCCCGCTCCCAGAAGCGCACGGCGAGGGCGTCGTCGCCTTCCACCTGGACGAACTCGACGTTGGTGCGGTTGGGGAAGTGGTCGTGGGTCTCGACCTGGGGTCCCAGCTCCAGGATCGGCACCACCGCCAGGTCCTCGACGATGGTGACCGCGTGCGGGTTGCCGGTCGCCACCTTGTGCCAGGTGCGGTCGAACAGCTCGACGGTGCCCTGCAGCTGCGGGACGCCCATGTCCACCCGGACGCTGGCCACCTCGCCCTCGGCCACGGCGATCTCCACCACCTTGATGTCACCGCCGCACTCCACCCGGATGCGGGGTTGCGACCACAACCCGGCCTCGTGCAGGAAGCGGCCGACGCAGCGCAGCCCGTTGCCGGACACCTCGGCCACCCCGCCGTCGGCATTGAACAGCCGGAAGTGGAAATCGATCTCCGGGCTGGAGGACGGCACCAGCCGGATGATGCCGTCGGCCCCGATACCGAAGTGCCGGTCGCAGGCGAAGCGGGCCAGCTCGGGGGTGACGTCCTCGATGAAGATGATGATGAAGTCGTTGCCCAGCCCCTGGTACTTGGAGAACTCGATCGGGGGCCCCTTCGGGCGAACCGGTACCTCACCGCTCACGCCGCCGCCTCCCTTCCCGCTCGTAGTGCCGCCGCGGCACCCGCCGCATCGGCGTTGAACCACGCCACCCGGGGATCAGCCCCGAACCACCGCTCCTGGCGGCGGGCGAACCGGCGGGTCCGGACCTTGATGGCCATGACCGACTCCTCCAGGGTGCAGTCCCCGTCCAGAAAGGCGAGCACCTGGGCGTAGCCGAGCGCCTGCACCGACGTCGCCGACGCCCGCATCCCGGCGGCCACCAGGCCCTCGACCTCGGCGACCAGCCCCCGCTCGATCTGGGCCTCCACCCGCACCTCGATGCGCCGGTCCAGCTCCGGGCGGGGGGCGGTGAGCCCGACGAGGGTCACGTCGAACACCGACTCGGGCTGGCGCCAGGCGGTCCGGAACGCCGAGAAGGGCCGCCCGGTCACCTCGAGGACCTCGAGGGCCCGGATCGTCCGCCGGGCGTTGGCCGGGTCGATGAGCGCCGCCGCCTGGGGATCCAGGCCTGCGAGGCGCCGGTGCAGGGCCTGCGCACCTACCTCGGCCGCCTCCGCCTCGAGCGATGCCCGCACCGCCGGGTCGGTGCCGGGGAAATCGAAGGGATCGATGACCGCCCGCACGTAGAGCCCGGAGCCGCCGACCAGCAGGGGCACGCGCCCGGCGGCGACCACCGCGCTCACCGCCGCCCGGGCCCGCGCCTGGAAGTCGGCGACCGTCAGGGTGTGGCTGGGCTCGACGATGTCGATGAGGTGGTGGGGCACCCGCGAGCGCTCGGCCGCCGAGGGCTTGTCCGTGCCGATGTCCATCCCGCGGTACACCATGGCCGAGTCCATCGAGACGATCTCGGCCCCCAGCCCGGGGGCGATCTCCAGGGCGAGGGCGGTCTTGCCGGCGGCGGTGGGGCCGACGAGCGCCAGGACCCGCGGCCGGGTCACCGGGGGGAGGCCCCGACCCGGTCGGGCACGACCTCGCCCTCCAGGTGGTGGGGGGCCGCGGACATCACCCGGGCGTGGACGAACTGCCCGTCTGCGAGCACACCGTCGGGGTCCGGCACGTGCACGAGCTTGTTGGTCCGCGTGCGCCCGGTGGCCTTGCCCGGGACCTTCTTGGACGGCCCCTCGATGAGCAGCTCCACAATCTCGCCGACCAGGTCCCGGTTGTGGGCCAGGGAGTGGCGCTCCTGGGCGGCCACCAGGCGGTCGAAGCGCTCCTGCACCACCGGCTTGGGGATCTGGTCCTCCCGGGCCCCGGCCACCGTCCCGGGGCGGGGCGAGTACTGGAAGGTGTAGGCGGCGTCGAAGGCCACCTCCTCCACGAGCGACAGGGTGCCGGCGAAGTCCTCCTCGGTCTCGCCCGGGAACCCCACGATGATGTCGGTGGTGATCGCCAGGCCGGGGATCTCCCGCCGGGCGAGGGCGATCTTGTCCAGGTAGCGCTCCCGGGAGTACGACCGCTTCATCTCCTTCAGCACCCGGTCGGAGCCGGACTGCAGCGGCAGGTGGAGGTGCTCGCACACCACACCCGACGCGGCCATCGCCCGGGCGACCGGCTCCCGGAAGTCCTTGGGATGCGGCGAGGTGAACCGCACCCGGCGCAGGCCCGGGATGCCGTCGAGCGCCAGGAGCAGGTCGGCGAACCGGGGCGTCCCGTACACGTCGCGGCCGTAGGAGTTGACGTTCTGGCCGAGGAGGCTGACCTCGACCACCCCGTCGGCCACCAGGGCGGACACCTCGCCCAGGATGTCGCCGATACGCCGGGAGGTCTCGTGGCCCCGGACACTGGGCACGATGCAGAAGGTGCACGCGTTGTTGCAGCCGAACTGGATCGCCACCCAGGCGTGGGTCTTCGAGCCCCGGCGGGCGGGCAGGGCCGAGGGGAAGACCGAGAGGGTCTCGGCGAACTCGACCATGGGCACGCCCTGCGCCTCGGCCGCCCCCATGAGCCCGGGCAGGGCCTCGATGTTGCGGGTGCCGAAGACCACGTCCACCCAGGGTGCCTTCTGCACCACAAGGCCCCGGTCCTTCTCGGCGAGGCAGCCGCCGACCACGATCTGGCGGCCCGGCCGCTGCGCCTTGAGGGCCTTGACCGCGCCCAGGTTGCCGTAGAGCTTGTTGTCGGCGTTCTCCCGGATGGCGCAGGTATTGAAGAGGATGACGTCGGCGTCCTCCGCCGAGTCCGCACGCCGGTAGCCCTGCGCCTCGAGGAGCCCCGCGATGCGCTCGGAGTCGTGCTCGTTCATCTGGCACCCGAAGGTGCGGATCCAGTAGCTCTTGGACACGGTGCCCCCACGATACCGGCGGCGGGGCGGGCGCGGCGGCCGTCCGGCGCCGGGGCGCCCGGGGGGCGTTGCTTCCCGGGCTCAGCGAGCGGCGCTCACGGCGTACAGGACGCTGGCCTCCACCTCCCGTGCGTGGCCGGGGTCCGTGATCTTGGTGCCCTCGGCGTCCCGGACGTAGAAGACATCGACCACGTCGTGGCCGTAGGTCGAGACCTTGGCCTTGTGGATGTCCAGCATCAGGTCGGCCAGGACCTTGGTGACGGCGTACAGCAGGCCGATGCGGTCCTCGGCGTGGACGTCGATCAGCGTGTAGAAGTCAGACGAGTCGTTGTCGATGACCATCCTGGGTGGCCCTCCCTTGCCTTTCCCCTGGCGGGGCTCGTAGTCCCGGCGTTTGTGGGCCAGGCGCATGTCGAGGGACAAGCGGCCCGCCAGCACCTTGCGCAGGTCCTCCCGGGCGCGGTCAAGGCGGTGCTCCTCGTCGCCGAGCGCCTCCAGCCGGAAGACCTCCAGGGCCAGGCCGTCCTCCCGGGTGTAGACCTCGGCCCCGACCACGTTGAACCCGTGCAGGGCCAGGGTCCCGGAGACCCGGGAAAAGAACCCGGGCCGATCCCGGCCCACGACGAGGGCCTGCCAGATCCCCGAGCCGGCCTCGAGCTCGGCGCTGAGGGACACCTCGTCGCCTCGCAAGGGCGCCAGCATCGCCTGCGACTGGCGCACCAGCTCGGCGGGGGGTTCGCCCAGGAGCCACTCGCGCGGCATGTTGGCAAGGTGGGCGTCGACCTCGGCGGCCGGGAAGCCCACCAGCGCACCCCGCAGGTCGCGTTCCCGCCGGGCCGCCAAGGCGCTGACGTCGCCCCCGACCAACTCGCCCCGCTCCAGGAGGTGGAGCACCCGGCCCGCCAGCCGCGAGATCAACGTCGCCTTCCACGACCCCCAGGCTGACGGCCCGGTGGCGATGCTGTCCGCCGCGGTGAGCGCCACCAGGAGACGGAGGCGGCGCCCGGTGCCGACGGATTCGGCGACGGTGACGATCACCCGCTCATCCCGGATGTCCCGCCGGGTGGCGGTCTCGGCCAGGAGGAGGTGGTGGCGGACGAGCCAGGCCAGGTCCTCGACGTCGCCCGGAGCCAGTCCCATGCGCTCCCCGGCCGAGCGGGCGAGGCGCTCCCCGCGCACCGAATGGTCCTCGGAGCCACCCTTCCCGATGTCGTGGAACAGGCAGGCGACGGTGAGGAGGTCCCGGTCCGGGCCGGGCGGTGGGAGGGACTCGGCGATGATGGGAAATGCCTGGCCGGGCAGCGTTTGCACGGCTGCCACGGTCTCCAGGCTGTGCACGTCGACAGCGAAGCGGTGGTAGACGTTGCGCTGCGGCAGGCACGCGATGGTGGCCCACTCCGGGACCGCAGCGACCCAGACCCCCTTTTCATCGAGGGCCTCGAATGCCGCCCGGGGGTTGGCGCCGGTGAGCAGGGCGAGGAACCGGGTCCGGACCGCGTCAGGCCACCGCATCCCCGCACGCCCGCCCGGCAGCGTCCCGAGGTCCATTTCGACCGCCCGGCCGAAGGCGGCCTCCAGGTGGTGGGCGACCGTGCGGCAGTGCCGGTAGAGCCGGCGCATGAGCACGTCCTCCGGGGCGAGGCCCTGGCCGTCGGTGTCGCCCGCTGTGATCGCCAGAGCCTCGGCGACCGCCTGCTGATCCCGCATCGCCAGGGTGTCGGTGTGCCGGTCGGACTGATAGTGGAGCTCGTGGCGGACCCGGAGGAGGAAGTCGAGGGCGGCACCGAGCGCGGGTGGCCGGGGTGCCGGCGGGGCTTCCAGGTGGTCGAGCCAGCCCAGAGTGGCCAGGTCCCGCAGCGCTCCCCGCCCGGCCTTGAGGTTGGGCTCCAGCTCGGCACCGGCGTCGCCCGCCCGCGCATGGCGCTCCCCGGTCGTCGCCGCCAGCTGGGCCCGGACCTTGTCCCGCCACCGTTCCGCCCACATCTGGAGGCGCCCCCGGAATTCGTCGAACAGCCCCGGATCCCCGGCCACCAGCCGGGCGTCGAGGAAGGCAGTCAGCGAGTCGACCCGGCTGGTGGCGAGGCGCAGGCCCTCGGCCGGGGTGTGCAGCGCCGGGGCGACGTCCATCCCGGCGTCCCACAGCTCGTAGGCCAGCGCCCGGGCCGGAGCGGACACGTCGTCCCGCTTGGCATGCAGCACGATGAGGTCGATGTCCGAGCCGGGCGACATCTCCTGGCGGCCGTAGCCACCGACCGCCACCAGGGCGGCCCCCGGGTGGCCCCCGGCCCCATCCCACAGCGCCCGCAGGGCGTCGTCGACAGCGGCGCTCAGGGCCCGGGCGGTCTCCAGCCCGGATGCTCCGGCGGTGTGGGCCTCCCGGATCCGACGCCGGGCCTCGAGAAGCCGCTCGGTGGGGCGCGTCGGCTCAGGCTCGCTCATCGGGCCCCGATGTTAGACCGCGTCCCGGCCCATCTCGCCGGTGCGGATGCGCACCACCTGCTCGGCGGCAGTGACGAAGATCTTGCCGTCGCCGATCTGGCCGGTGCGGGCCGCCCCCACGATCGCCTGCACCAGCTGGTCCACCTGGCCGTCGTCGCACAGCACCTCGATGCGCACCTTGGGGACGAAGTCGACCTGGTACTCAGCCCCGCGGTAGACCTCGGTGTGGCCCCGCTGGCGGCCGAAGCCGCGCACCTCGATCACGGTCATGCCCCGGATCCCGGCGTCCTGGAGGGCCTCCTTGACCTCTTCCAGGCGGAAGGGCTGGACGATGGCTGTGACGAGCTTCATGTCGAGTCCTCCTTGGCGTCACGGCGGCTGGAGCTGGAGCTGGGCTTGGTCGCCGAGGCCGCCGGGCGGTGCGTGACCAGGGTCCCGCTCTCGACGGTGACGTAGGCCGACTCGGCATGCTGCGACAGGTCCAGGCCGGTCAACTCCGCTCGCTCGTCCACCCGCAGCCCGGCGACGAGATCGGTCACCTTGAGCAGCACCATGCTGACGGTGAAGGAGTAGACCATCATCACGCCGACGGCGATCGCCTGGCGGGCCAGCTGGACGGGGTGCCCGTAGAACAGCCCGTCGGCGCCCGCAGGGTTGATGGCCTTGGTGGCGAAGAGGCCGAGCAGCAGGGCCCCCACGATGCCGCCGACCATGTGGACGCCCACGACGTCGAGGGAGTCGTCGTAGCCCAGCCGGGGCTTCAGCGACACCGCGGCGTAGCAGATCAGGCCGGCGGCGAAGCCGATGAGGACGGCGGCCCAGGTCTCGACGTACCCGGCGGCCGGGGTCACGGCCACCAGGCCCGCCACGGCCCCACTGGCCGCGCCGACGGTGGTCGGGACCTTGTTGCGGCCCCACTCGGCGACCAGCCAGCCGATCATCGCCGCCGCCGTCGCCATCTGGGTGTTGAGGAAGGCCTGCCCCGCCAGGGCGCCCGAGCCGAGGGCGCTGCCGGCATTGAAGCCGAACCAGCCGAACCACAGGATGGCGGCACCGGTCACGACCATCGGGATGTTGTGCGGATGCATCGCCTCCCGGCCGAAACCCCGGCGCTTGCCCAGGTACAGCAGAGCGGCCAGGGCCGCGACGCCGGCGTTGATGTGCACCACCGTGCCGCCGGCGAAGTCGATGGCCCCCACGCGGCCCGGACCGGCGCCCAGGAACCCGCCGCCCCACACCCAGTGGGCCACCGGCGAGTAGACGAGGAGCGACCACAGGCTGAGGAACACGACGTACCCGCGGAAGCGCATGCGCTCGGCCACCGCTCCGATGATGAGGGCGGGCGTGATGATGGCGAACATCATCTGGTAGGTCATGTAGACGGTGTGCGGGATCGTGGGCGCCAGCCGGGACGGGGTCGCCCCGACGTTGGTCAGGAAGAGGTACTTGAGGCCGCCCAGCACCCGGTTGCCCGGCGCAAAAGCCAGCGTGTATCCAGCGACGAACCAGACAATCGAGACGGCGCCCAGGGCGAAAAAGCACTGCATGATGGTCCCGAGGACGTTCTTGGACCGCACCAGGCCGCCGTAGAACAGCGCCAGGCCGGGAGTCATGAACATCACCAGCGCGGTGCTGACCAGCATCCACGCGGTATCGCCCGTGTTGACCTGCACCCTGCCCGTTCCCCCCGACCCGCCGGACTACTTCTGGGAGATTAAGGCAGTGTTCCCGCCAGATTTCAAGCCCATCCGGGGATCAGGGCCTCTCTCGGGCAGGCAAGCGTCGCAACTCGGGCCGTGTCGCGCTCACCACCCGCGCACCGCCTACTTGGCGTACTCGATGGCTCGGTGCTCCCGGATCACCATCACCTTGATCTGGCCGGGGTACTGGAGCTCCTCCTCGATGCGCTTGGCGATGTCCCGGGCCAGGATCTCGGCCCCCAGGTCGTCGACCTGCTCCGGGCGGACCATGACCCGGATCTCCCGGCCGGCCTGCATGGCGTAGCACTTCTGCACGCCGTGGAAGGACTCGGCAATGGCCTCGAGGCGCTGCAGCCGCTTGACGTAGGTCTCCAGCGTCTCCCGGCGGGCACCGGGGCGGGCACCGGAGATGGCGTCGGCGGTTTGGACGATGACCGCCTCGATCGTGCGGGGCTCCACCTCGCCGTGGTGGGCCTCGATGGCGTGGACGACGGCCGGCGGCTCCTTCAGCCGGCGGGCGAGCTCCGCCCCGATGAGGGCGTGCGACCCCTCGACCTCATGGGTGATCGCCTTGCCGATGTCGTGCAGCAGCGTGCAGCGCTTGGCGAGCTCGACGTCGGTGCCCAGCTCGGCGGCGATGATGCCGGCGATGTGGGCGGCCTCGACCAGGTGCTTCAGGATGTTCTGGCCGTACGAAGTCCGGTAGTTCAGCCGGCCGAGCACTTTCACCATCTCGGGGTGCATGTCGGTGATCCCCACCTCCAGCAGGCCCCATTCGCCGGCCTCCCGGATCGCCCGCTCGACCTCGGCCCGCGACTTCTCGTACATCTCCTCGATGCGCCCGGGCTGGATGCGCCCGTCGCCGATCAGCTTCTCCAGGGTCAGGCGGGCGGTCTCCCGGCGGATCGGGTCGAAGCACGACAGCACGACCGACTCCGGGGTGTCGTCGATGATGAGGTTCGTGCCGGTGGCGGCCTCGAAGGCCCGGATGTTGCGGCCCTCCCGACCGATGATGCGGCCCTTCATCTCGTCGTTGGGCAGGGTGACCACCGAGATCGAGTTCTCCGAGGTCTCCTCGGACGCGATGCGCTGCATGGCGATCGCCACGATCTTGCGTGCCCGCCGGTCGGCCTCCTCCCGGGCATGGGCCTCGATGTCGCGCACCATGACCATGGCCTCGCGCTTGGCCTCGTCCTGGACCTGGTGCACCAAAGTCTCCCGCGCTTCGGCGGCGGTCAGCCCGGCGAGGCGCTCCAGCTCGGTCTGCTGGCGGGCGACGTTCTCGGTCAGCTGCGCGCGGAGGCGGTCGGCCTCGGCGGCACGGTCCAGCAGGTTGCGTTCCCGGCCCTCGAGCCGGCGGGACATCTCGTCGAGCGTTTCTTCCTTCTGAATCAGGCGAGCCTCACGACGCTGCACCTCAACGGCGCGCCCCCTGGCTTCTGTCTCGGCCTCTTGCCGGATCCGAATGGCCTCGTCTTTCGCCTCGACCAGAGCCTGGCTCTTGACCGCGACTGCGTCGCGCTCAGCCTCAGCCAGGAGTTCCCGGGCACGGAGCTCGATAGCTCCGGCTCGAGCCTCGGACATGGTCTTTCGAACGACATAGCCAATCCCGCCACCGACAAGCAGGCCCACGATAGCAAGCACAACAGCCATCTTGTAGGACCTCCCTTAGACCACATATCGATCACTAAACCCCTGTATGTTCACAAAAAAAGCCGAGCTTTCGCTCGGCCTGAAGAGTGGTATGCGGCTGTCAGTCCCTCTCGGGAGTCGGCTTTCGGGGCACATCCGGTGCCCGGCCCTCCTAGGGCGCCAAGATCCGGGAGAGTGGTAGAGCTAGTGACAGTGGACGGTTCGCATAGATGGATATGTGCGTCAGGTACCTCTGCCTGGAGCTGTTCAGTGCATCCGCTTCTTCAAGCCGGCACCCAATCTTACCGTACCCGGACGCCCCAGACCCGGGATTCTCCGGCCTGCTCTTCGGAATCGTCAGGGGTGCTCGCCGGGTCGAGAAGGCGGTTGCAGGCCTGCTCGACCGTGTCGGCGTCGAAGCCCCTCCGGGCCAGGTAGCTCCAGAGGCGCCGGCGCAGGGCGGCGGGCGGGCCGCTCATCGCCCGCATCCGGGCACTCCCGGCAGCGATGGCCCGGTCCAGCTCTCCGTCGCCCTCCTCCATCCCGGCCAGAGCGGCCAGAGCGGTGGCGATGACCGACGCCTCGACCCCGCGCGCGGCCAGGGCGGCCTCCGCCCGGGCGCGCCCCTCGTGGCGCCCGACCACGGCGAGCTCCACCCAGGCGGCCGCCAGGGCGGCGTCGTCGAGGAGGCCGAGCTCGAGCAGGCGCTCCTCGGTCCGGGCGACAGCCTCCTCGGCGAACCCCTTCTTCGCCAGGTGCCGGCGGACCTCCAGGCACGTGCGCCGGGCTGGTGCCAGGAAGGTCAGGGCGGCGTCGAGGGCGGCCGCCCGGGCCTCCCCCAGGCCAGCGAGTGGGTCGGCTGGTGGGTCAGCGGGTGGGGGCGAAGACCGCGGCATCGTCCAGCTCGGTGGGCGCCCCCATGGACTCGGACTTGGACTCGGACTCGGCCCCGGGCACCAGCCCGACCGCGGTCTTCACCCGGCGGCAGATCTCCTCCATCACGTCGGGGTGCTCGGAGAGGAACGCCTTGGAGTTCTCCCGGCCCTGACCGATCTGGTCGCCCTCGAACAGGTACCAGGAGCCGGACTTCATCACGATCCCCCGCTCGGCGGCGACGTCGAGCACCGACCCCTCTTTCGAGATCCCGTGCCCGTACATGACGTCGAACTCGGCTTGGCGGAAGGGGGCGCTGACCTTGGACTTGACCACCTTGACCCGCACCCGGGACCCGGTGACCTCCTGGCCGCTCTTGATGTTCTCGATCTTACGGATGTCCAGCCTGACCGAGGAATAGAACTTCAGGGCGCGACCGCCCGGGGTGGTTTCGGGCGAGTTGTGGACCATCACCCCGTCGACGAAGTAGTTGTGCGTGCCCTCCACCTCGAGGTCGAAGCGGTGGGCGTTGCGGGTGGGCGGCTTCTGGCGGATCTCGACGACCGGCAGCGGCATCAGTTCCTTGCTGGGCTCCACGAACCTCGGCTCGACGGCGAACCGGCCCCGGAGCTGGGGCGGCAGCATGTAGTCCATCGAGGGGTGGATATACGGGGCGATGAGCTCGACCAGCTTGCGGGTCTCGTCCTCAGGGAACACCACCACCGCCGTGCCGGCCCGGTCGATCAGGGTGCCCTGGATCCCCCAGGTGTCGGCGAGGTACTCGACCAGGCGCTGGCGGGTGCCCTCTTCCATCGCCTCGATACCGATGTCGGCACGGCCGCTCCCCCCGATGGTCCCGGACTGCGTGCCCGGGGCACCGAAGGCGAAGCTCGCGGCATCCATGTACCAGAGGGCCAGGGAGAGCGGGGTGAGCTGCTTCAGGTACTCCGCACTGAGGACCTTCTTCCCGCTGATGGAGACCGCCCGGCGCAGCTCGGCGAGCTCGGGCAGCGGCATGAGGTCGTAGGACACGGCCCCCTTGGCGGTGGTCGACCGGCGCTGGCCTATGTTGGCGAACAGGGATGCCTTCCAGTCGCAGTACGCCTCCTGGTGGGCACCGTGGCCCCACCGCACGCGCGCCCCGTGGCCGCTGCGGGAAGGCAAGAGGGCGCCGCCCCCCATGAGCATCCCCAGCAGGGCTTCCCACTGGAACGGGGAGAGCACCCGGTCCACCGCCTGCAGGACACGGTCCCCGGGGAGGAGCTCCTGGGCCTCCCGCCACCCTCCAGGCGTGCGGATCTGGTGGTTGGGCGTGCAGGCGAACTGCGCCCTCCCGTTCCCGCCCGGCCGGGCGACGGTGAACTGCAGGAACCCTTCGGTCGGGCCGTTGTCGAACCAGTTGACGATCTTCTTCGGCACGACGGCCCCCGCCTCGGGGTCGTAGGACAGGACCTCCACTGGCAGCTTCTGGTTGACAATCCTGCCGATCTTCTCCTGAGTCCCGTCCGCCAGCGTAATGCGGGTGGAATAGGAAAAGCAGCCGAACATGACGCCGATCTTTTCCCTCAACTGGTTGATGAAGATGATCATGCTGTTTGACCGGCTCACGTTGCCCGCCAGCTTGCGCAGCGCCTGGCTCATCAGCCGGGCCTGGAGGCCGACGTGGGTGTCGCCCATCTCGCCCTCGATCTCGGCCTTCGGCACCAGGGCGGCCACCGAGTCCACGACGATGATGTCGACGGCCCCCGACCGCACGAGCATGTCGGCGATCTCCAGAGCCTGCTCGCCGGTGTCGGGCTGGGAGACCAACAGCTCGTCGACGTTCACCCCGAGGTTGCGGGCGTAGACGACGTCGAGGGCGTGCTCGGCGTCGATGAACGCCGCGATGCCCCCCAGCTTCTGCGCCTCGGCGACCGCGTGGAGGCAGAGCGAGGTCTTCCCGCTGGACTCCGGCCCGTAGATCTCGATGATCCGGCCCTTGGGCAGGCCCCCGATGCCGAGGGCCACATCCAGCCCCAGCGCCCCGGTGGGGATCACATCGACGCCCACGACGCCGTTGTCCCCCAGCCGCATGATGGAGCCCTTGCCGAACTGCTTCTCGATCTGGGACACCGCCAGCTCGAGTGCCCGCTCCCGCTCCCCGACCCGCTCCCCGCCTCGGTCTACTGCCATCGTGGTCTCCTTTAGCCTCGCTTGTGCACTCTCGTCAGGTGCTGCCGATCCTTGTCACTCCTAGCCAGGTGGTACACCGAGAAGCCTAGCGAGGGGGTATGACAGAAACTGGACCAAACCATAGACCGAACGCATGTTCGTGGCAAGTATTGTTGGCAGGTTTCCCTGTGATCGGGGCCTCAGCAGCGGAAGAAAACTTACAGGCTTGTGATTATAGGCCTGGGGGGCCGAGGGGGAACCTGCCGAGCCCCTCGTAGACCGCCCCGGACCGGTTGAGGTGGGAACGGAACAGGACGATCTCGGTGACCCCGAACTCCTCGGTGCGCAAGCCAACCCCGATGCCCAACCCCGGGCCGAGGTCGACGGGTCCCGGCACCCGGAGCCGGGCGATGGTCAGGTGGGGGCGCCAGGGGCGGTCCTCCCGGGGGAAGCCCAGGCGGGCAGAGCCGTCCGCCAGGGCGGCAGCCACGGCCCCCAGCGGCTCGGCTCCCTCCAACCCCACCCAGACCACCCGGGCCCGCCGCTCGTTGGGGAAGGCGCCCAACCCCGCCAGGCGCAGCGCCACCGGGCGGCCCGCCGCCGCAGCCTCCCGGGCGACGCCCGCCACCGCATCCACCCGCTCGGGGTCGGTCGCCCCGAGGAAGCACAACGTCACGTGCCAGGCCTCCTCGGCCACCCAGCGGGCGCCCGGCACCGACCCCCGCAGGCCGGCGACAGCACCGGCCAGCGCGTGCCGCGGCGCCGCCGGGATCTCGGCGGCGACGAACAGCCGCCAGCTCATCTCAGCGCCATCTGGGCGCCATCGGGGGCGCCATCGGGGGCGTCATCGGGGGCGTCATCGTCACCCGAACGGGGGCGGCCCCTCGCCCAGCAGCCACAGGCGCAGCTGGTTGAGCGCCCAGGTGCAGGTCCGGGCCCGGATCATCTCCCGGCTCCCGCCCATCCGCACCGCCCAGGCGCCGGCGCCTTCCTCCCAGGCCAGGCCGACGCACACCGACCCAACCGGAGCCGGCTTAGAGCCGCCCTGGGCGGGCAGCGGCCCCGCCTCGCCGGTCGTGGACAGCGCCACCGACGCCCCCGCCCGGGCCCGGGCCCCGACGGCCATCGCCCGGGCAGTCTGCACCGAGACGACCCCGTGCTCCTCGATCACCGCCGCCGGGACGCCGAGGTCCCGCTCCTTGGCTGCCACCGAGTAGGCGACGTAGCCGGCGACCAGCACGTCGGAGGCACCGGGCAGCGACACGATGCGGGAGGCCAGCAGGCCCCCGGTCAGCGACTCGGCCACCGCCAGGGTCATCCCCCGCTCCCGGAGCATCTGCGACACCGTCGACTCCAGCGAGGACCCCGCCCCCCCGTACACCAGCGGGCCGAGCAGGGCACGCACCGAGGACTCCAGGGACGCCACCAGGGCGGCCGATGCCTCGTCCGCCGGGGCTGTGAGGCACAGGCGTACCTCCCCGGACGAGGCCAGGATGGCCACTTTCACCCGGCCGGCGCCCTCGGCGGCTGCCCGCTCCAGCACGGGAGCGACCCGGGCAGCGAGGTCCGATTCGGCGATCCCGGCGGTGCGCACTGTGGCGGTCACCACCGCCGGAGCGCCCAGCCCGGCAACCACTGAGGGCAGCACGAACGACGAGAGCATCGCCCGCAGCTCGCCCGGCACCCCGGGCAGGGCGTAGAGCTGGTGGCCATCGTGCTCGACGAACACCCCGGGGGCGGTGCCGTTGGGGTTGGGAATCGACGAGGCGCCCTGCGGCAGGTCGGCCTGCCGGAGATTGGCGACCGACATCGCCCGCCCCATCGTCGCGAAGCGCTGCTCCAGGGCGCCGACCAGCGCCGGGTCCTGGGCCAGCGGCCGGCCCAGGGCTTGGGCGATGCCCTCCCGGGTCAGGTCGTCGTGGGTCGGGCCGAGCCCCCCGCACACCACCGTGACCGCTGCCCGGCCGACCGCCCGGGCGACCGCCGAGGCGATCTCCCCCACCTCGTCGCCCACCACGGTGTGCCAGCGCACCTCGAGGCCGGCCTCCGCCAGGGCGGCGGACACCTCGGCGGCGTTGCTGTTGACGATCTGCCCGGCCAGCAGCTCGGAGCCGACGGCAAGCACCTCGGCCGCCGGGACGGCCCCGGATTCCCCGCCCATAGGAGGAGCCCTAGGGCGTCGGCGACCCCGCCGGCGGGGGGGGTGCGATGGAAGGGGAGGGCCGCGGGCTGGGCGAGGGCGACGGGGACGCCACCGCGGGCGGCACCGGGGAGGGTGACGGCCCGAAGGTGGGCACCGGGAACGACGTCGGCGACGGGGAGGGCGACGGGGCGATGTGGATGACCGGCGGCTTCACCACGGCGGTCGGGTCGGGCGTCATCGAGGCGTCGGGCTTGAAGGCGAAGGCCCCGTTCTGGCCCGCCGCCCCCGGTGCCCCGAGCGCCTTGCCGTTGACCGTCAGGCTGACGCCGCCCATGTTGGAGAAGTCCACCCGCAGCACGTCCGGTGCGCTGAAGGTCTGGGTGGTCCCCGCCCCCACCGTCGCCTGGAAGGAGACGAGGGCCGGGAGGGTGTTGCCCACGATCACGTGCAGGTAGACCGGGTTGTTCTGCACCGCCACCACCAGCTGCACCCCCGGCCCGGACACCAGGCCCCCGGGACCCGGCGGCACCACCGTAGCAGTGGGGCCTCCCGCCGCGGCGGCCGTGCCGCTCACCGACGGCGTCGGCGACGGGCTGGGCGACAGCGGCACGTTCGGCGACTGGGCCACGTTGTTCCCACCGCCGAGCAGGCTCACCAGCAGCAGCACCACCAGCACGGCGACCGCCCCCACACCCACCAGCAGCCAGGGTGGCTTCCGTTGCCGGCTGGCGGCGGCCATGCGGGCCTCCCGGGAGGCGGTCGAGATGCGCTCGACGATCTGCGGCTGCTCGGGCGCCCCGTAGCTACGGTTGAAGTCGGCCAGGATCTCGGCGTCGTCCAGCCGGAGCCACTTGGCGTAGGACCGCAGCATCCCGATGACGTACACCCGGCCGGAGATGAAGGTGAAGGAGTCCCGCTCCATCGCCTCCAGGAAGTCGACGCGCACCCGCGTCGCCCGCGACGCCTCGGCCAGGGACGCCGGGATCGCCTCCCGGGCCTGGCGCAACCGCTGACCGATCGAGATATCAGACAATCGAGAAATCAGACATTGGGGAAGGAATGGGAGGCACGCCGCCGGCCCTGCCGATTATATGGACTGGCGGGGCTCGGAATTCACCATCGAAATGCCCGAAATTTGCCGGTCCGGCTTCACCGGACCCGGAACCGGCGCTCGCCCGCCGGGGGCTCATCGGACGATGCCACCGCATCGACCGAGGCCCAGGCGGGCCCTTTGTGGCACCAGCGCACCGCCCGCTCGACGGCGTCCACCGGGCCCTCGAAGACCGCCTCGACCCGGCCGTCGGGCAGGTTGCGCACCCAGCCCCCCAGCCCTTCCCGGGTGGCCATCCGCATGGTCTCCTGCCGGAAGAACACGCCCTGGACCCGCCCGGAGACCACCACGTGGCGGCGGACGAGGGAGCCCGGCGACCAGTCGCCCACAGGGCTGCGTGCCCGCTCAGTCCAGCAGGTCGTCGGGGGGGCCGGCGGCGGGCGGCGGGGAGTCGTGGAAGAGCACCGGCTCCCGGGTGGCCACCCGGCGGGCGGCTTCCTCCTCCTGCCACTCCTCGAAGGTCATGAGCACGTCACGGGGCTTGGAGCCCTGCGACATGCCGACGACGCCCCGCTGCTCCAATAGGTCCATCAGGCGCCCGGCCCGGGAGAAACCGACCTTGAGCTTGCGCTGCAGCATCGAGGTGGACCCCAGGCGGGAGGTGACCACCAGCTCCATCGCCGAGCGGAGCAGGACCTCGTCCTCATCGCTCTCGGCGCCCGTCCCGCCCCGGATGGACTGGGTCTCGCTGACGATGCCCTCGACGTAGTCCACGTTGCGCTGCCGGCGGCACCAGCCGATCACCGCTTCGATCTCCTGCTCCGACACGTACGCCCCCTGCAGGCGGCGCGGCCGGGCGGCGGAGGCGTGCTTGTAGAGCATGTCGCCGTGGCCGATCAGGCGGTCGGCACCCGCCTCGTCCAGGATCACCCGGCTGTCCGCCAACGACGCGGTGGCGAAGGCCATGCGGGAGGGGATGTTGGCCTTGATGACACCGGTCACCACGTCCACCGACGGCCGCTGCGTGGCCACCAGCAGGTGGATGCCCACCGCCCGGGCCTTCTGGGCAATCCGGCAGATGGCGTCCTCGACGTCCCGGGGGGCCACCATCATGAGGTCGGCCAGCTCGTCGACGACGATGAGGTAGTACGGGTAGGGGCTCCGGGGCGTGCCGTCGTCGAAGGCGTCGCCCAGGGCGCCCGCCCGCACGGCGTCGTTGTACATGTCGCAGTTGCGCATGCCCGCCATGGCGAGGACCTCGTAGCGCGCCTCCATCTCCTTGACCACCCAGTTCAGCGCTTCGGCCGCCTTCTTGGGCGAGGTGACCACCGGGGTGAGCAGGTGCGGCACGCCGTTGAACTGCGACAGCTCCACCCACTTCGGGTCGATGAGCAGCATGCGCACCTGGTCGGGCCGGGCGCGGGCCAGGATTGAGATCAGCATGGCGTTGATGCACGTCGACTTCCCGCTCCCGGTGGCCCCGGCGATGAGCAGGTGGGGCATGTCGGCCAGGCTGACCCCCACCGGGGTACCCGAGATGTCCTTGCCCAGCCCGACGGTCAGCGGGTGGTTCATCGCCCGCAGTTCCGGGCTGCGCAGCACGTCGCCCAGCGTCACGACGTGGCGGTCCCGGTTCGGGACCTCGATGCCGATGGCCGAGCGGCCCGGGATCGGCGCCAGGATGCGCAGCTCCCCCGCCGCCAGGGCGTAGCGGATCTCGTTCTGCAGGCCGACCACCCGGTTGACCTTGACCGCCGCCCCCAGCTCGATCTCGTAGCGGGTGACCGTCGGTCCGGGGGTGAAGCCGGTGACATGGGCGTCCACCTGGAACTCGGACAGCGTGCGCTCCAGGACCTTGATCGTCTCCTCGATGGCCGCCTTGGAGATGGCCGCCGCCCCGCTCAGGCTGAGCAGCTCGGCGGGTGGCAGCCGGTAGCCGTCCTTGCTCGCCGGGGCCTTCGCCGGCGCTGCGGTCCCGGGCGGAGTGGTGCCGGGCAGGGCGGGCTGCTCCCACGAGGCGGGGTCGGCCAGCTCGGGTGACGGGCGTTTGGCGGCGGGCTCCGGGGCGGGCGGCTTCCACACCGGGGGGGCGATCTCGAGGAGCGGCCCATCGCCGTCGTCCGGCTCGGGGGTGGGGCGGGGCTGGCTCCCCCGCAGGGCGCGGAGGTTCCGGCCGAGGTCCTTGACCCGCGGCCACGCCCAGCGGGCGCCCTCGGCGACCTGGGCGCAGACCTCCCGGGCAGCCACGGCGAAGCCCCGGGCGGCAGCGGCCGACCCGGTCCTGGTGCCCGCCACCACCTTGGAGAACGGCGTCCGGGTCGTCACCATGACCCCGACGCCGGTGAGGAGGGCGGCGAAGATCCCCGCCCCGACCGGTGTGATCGCCCGCTGGAGCGGCCAGGCGGCCCCGGCCCCCAGGACCCCGCCGTACTGGCCGAGGGCCTCGATCTGCAGGCCGTTGGCGTCGTGCGCCCAGATGATCTGGCGGAAGGCGGCAATGCCGATCAGCGTCAGCAGCCCGCCGACGGTCACCCGGCCGGCGCTCTCGGTCTCGCCCCGCAGGATCTGGATGGCGATAAAAGCGAAGAGGGGCGGGAGCGCGGGGGCGACCCAGCCCAGGATGCCCTTCAGCACCCAGGCCATGCCCTCGCCGGCGGGGCCGAGGGCGTGGGCGTAGAGCCCGGCACCACCGATCCCGGCGAGCACCAGCAGGGTCACGGCACCCACCCCGTGGCGCTGCCCGCTGATTGCCCGGGCCATGCGGGAGGTGAGCGTGGGCGACGGCCGGCGGGCGGGCGCCTTGGCAGGCCGCCGGGCCGGGGCCCGTGCGGGGGCCCGGGAGGGTGCCCGGCGTTTGACCGGCTTGCGTTGCCGGGTGGTTGTCGGGCTCACGACCTAGACCTCCATCACCACGGGGAGGATCATCGGCCGGCGCCCGGTCCGCGACCACACAAACTTCCCGAGCGACCGCCGGACGTGGCGGCGCAGGGCCGCCCAGTCGGCGAGCTCCTCGTGCGGCACTCCGGCGAGGGAGTCCCGGATCGTCGCCCGGGCCTCGTCGTAGAAGGCGGCCGCCTGGCCCTCGTACACGAATCCGCGGGAGATGAGGTCAGGCCCGGCGAGGAGCTCGCCGGTGGCCTGGTCGATGCTCAGGACGCAGATCAGGATGCCGTCGGCCGCCAGGATGCGGCGGTCCCGCAGCACGACGTCCTCGACGTCGCCGATGCCCAGGCCGTCGACGAAGACGTACCCGGCCTCGACCGGTTCGCCCAGGCGGACCTTCCCTTTGCGCAACTCGACGACCGCCCCGTCCTCCACCACCATCGTCCGCTCGGGCGGGATGCCGGTCTCATGGGCGATCCGGGCGTGCGCCTTCATCATCCGGTACTCGCCATGGACCGGGACGAACCACTTCGGCTGCACCAGCGACAGCATCGTGCGCAGTTCCCCGGCAGCCGCGTGGCCCGAGACGTGCACGGCGTAGGCGGGCGGGGCGATCACCTCGACCCCGATCCGGGACAGCCCGTCGATCACCCGGCGGACCGCCGACTCGTTGCCCGGGATCGCCGTCGCCGAGAACACGACGGTGTCATCCTCGGCCAGCTCAATGTGGCGGTGCTCCCGGACGGCCATGAGGCTGAGGGCGGACAGCGGCTCGCCCTGGGACCCGGTGCACACGATGATCACCTTGGAGGGTGGGTGCCGGCGGGACTCCTCCACCGGCACGACGGTCCCGGGCGGCACCTGCAGGTAGCCCAGCTCGGAGCCGATCTGCAGGTTGCGCACCATGCTGCGGCCGATGAACGCCACCACCCGGCCGGTCTCGTGGGCGGCATTGAGGATCTGCTGGACCCGGTGGATGTTGGAGGCGAAGCAGGCGATCACCACCCGCCCTGCCGCCCGGCGCACGACGTCGCGCACCGCCTCCCCCGCACTGCGCTCCGAGGGGAGGTGCCCGGGCACGAGGGCGTTGGTGGAGTCCGAGAACATGAGGTCGACCCCCGCCCGGCCCACCTCGCCGAAGCCGGCCAGGTCCGTGCCATGGCCATCGAGCGGGGTCGGATCGAGCTTCCAGTCCCCGGTGTGCAGGATGGTTCCGCTCGGCGTGGTGATCAGCATGCCGATGCTGTCGGGGATGGAGTGCGCCACCTGGAGGAAGCGCAGGGTGAAGGGGCCGAGGGTCAGCTGCCCGGGGGCCTTGATCTCCTTGAGCTTGGCGGTGGCGGTGAGGCGGTGCTCGTCCAGCTTGCCCTTCAGCAGGCCGAGGGTGAGCCGGGTGCCGTAGATCGGCGGGTTGAGGTTGCGCAGCAGGAAGGGCACACCCCCGATGTGGTCCTCGTGGCCGTGGGTCAGCACCAGGCCGAGCACGTCCTTGGAGCGCTCCGCCAGGTAGCGGAAGTCGGGGAGCACGAGGTCGACGCCCAGCATCTCCTCGGTGGGGAACATGAGGCCGGCGTCAATGACGATGATCTTGCCTTCGTACTCGAAGGCGGTCATGTTGCGGCCGATCTCGCCCACGCCCCCCAGGAAGACGACCCGGGTCCAGCTCTCGCCCTTCTTCTTCGGGGTGGCCTTCTTGTGCCCGGCTCCCCCGGCTCTCCCGGCTCCCGTGGGCCCCATTGGTTCCCCGGTTTCCTTGGCTTCCTTCTGCTCCTTCGCTTCCTTCGCTTCCTTCGCTTCCTTGGTGTCCTTCGTGTCCTTGCGGGCGGGCGCAGCTGGCTTCTTCGGGCTCTTGCGGGCGGGCGCAGCAGGGAGCTCGGCCAGCCCGGCCTGAGGCAGGGTGGGGGTTGACTGGGGACCGGCGGGCACAGCCGGCCCGCCGGGAATATCCGGGGACACCAGCGGTGCAGCCGGAGCGACCGAGGGACCCGTGCCGTCGGGGGTGGGTTTGCGAGCCCGCGGGGCCCGCCGCGCGCCGGTGTTGGCCAACCTAGCCCCCGACTGGTTTCACAGCAGGCCCGCCGTCCCGAGAGCCCGCCGGATCTGGTCGATCTCGGCGGCCGTGGCCGCGGGCAGGGGCAACCTCGGGGCGCCGACCGGGTGGCCCAGCAACTCCATCGCCGCTTTGACCGGGATAGGGTTCGACGTGACCGCCAGGGCGTCGAAGACGCCCAGCAGCCCGGCGTTCAGCGCCCGGGCCCCCTCGACGTCACCGGCCCAGAACCGGTCCATCATGTCGGCCATCCGCGCCCCGGCGATGTGCGACGCCACCGACACCACCCCCGCCGCCCCGATCGACAGCCAGGGCAGGGTGTCGGCGTCGTTGCCACAATAGAGCTCGAAGCCCTCGGGGGCCTCCGCGCGCAGGCGGGCGGCGGCCTGGACATCGCCGGCCGCATCCTTCACCCCGACGATGGTGTCCATCGCTGCCAGCTCCAGCAGCGTGGCATGGTCGATCTTGCGTCCGGTCCGGGAGGGGATGTCGTAGAGCACCAGCGGCAGGCCGGTGTGGGTGGCGACCGCCTGGAAGTGGGCGACCAGGCCGGCCTGGGGCGGGCGGTTGTAGTAGGGCGTGACCACCAGAGCGGCATGGCAGCCGGCCTTCTCGGCCTGCTGGGTGAGCCGGATGGAGTGGGCCGTGTCGTTGGTGCCGGAGCCGGCGATGACTTTGGCCCGGTCCCCCACCGCCTCGACCACGGCGCTCCACAGGCGCACCTTCTCCTCGTCGGACAGGGTGGGCCCCTCACCCGTGGTACCCGTGACCACGAGCCCGTCGGACCCGTTGTCCAGCAACCAGGTGGCGAGCTTCTGGGCGGCCCCCAGCTCGACATTCCCATCCCGGTCGAACGGGGTGACCATGGCTGTGATGACGCCGCCGAACTGACCCTTCATGGACCCGCTCCTTCCCCCCGCAGGGGCCCCCGACCGGCCCCGGGCGCGGGGCATGGGAGAGCCGTGGGAGTCTAACACTTGTTAACAGTAGGACTCAGGAATAACCAGACTTGGCGCCCCGCCTCCGGCTCCGCTGTCCCGCCGCTTCCAGCGGCTTGCCTCCAGTGTCGCCACATTGGGGGCGGCCGGCAAGGGCGAGGCGCCGGAGCCCGGTGGGTACACTGCAGTGCCGAGCCTACCGAACCGCGCACCGCGTGCTTCGCCGGGGCGCACCTGCCCGAGAGGAGGATCTCGCCCATGCGCAAGCAGACCAAGGACCGGTCGGACTGGCGGCCTCCTGGCCCCGCGCCAGTGGATCCCCGAGGGCCCTCCTACCGCAGCTGCAGCGATCCGAACTGCCCGCGCTGCCGGCGCAACCGCTGGATCCGCCGCCTGACGCTGGGCTTCGGCGGCTACGGCGGCTAGAGCTCGTCCTGGGCCGGCGCATGTGCGGCCCCGCGCCGCCACGGGCATCAAGTTTTGGGGGCACTTTTCCGTCAAAAAGGCGGCAAAAAGTCCCCAGAACCTTGGTGGAAACGGACCAATCCCCGATCTGGCCGCGATGGGGGGCCGGGCCCGGTCAGAGCCCCAGCAGGGCCTCGAGGCCCACGGTCAGGCCCGGGTGCTTCGCCACTTCCCGCACCGCCAGGAGGACGCCGGGCATGAACGAGACCCGGTCGGTGGTGTCGTGGCGGATGGTGAGCGTCTCCCCCGGGGCACCGAACAGCACCTCCTGGTGGGCGACGTAGCCCGGCAGCCGGACGCTGTGCACCCGCACACCATCCTGCTCGGCCCCCCGGGCGCCGCCGACGACCTCGAAGGGATCCGGCGGGCCTGCGGGCGCCGGTCCGGCCCGCCCGGCGGCGATCGCCCGCACGGTGGCCAGCGACGTCCCCGACGGCGAATCCCGCTTGCCCTCGTGGTGGAGCTCGATGACCTCGGCGGCGGGCATCCAGGCGGCGGCCACCCGGGCGAAGTGCATCATCAGCACCGCCCCGATGGCGAAGTTGGGGGCGATGAACACGCCGGTGCGGCTGCCGGCGAACTCCGCCAGGTCCGCCGCCCCGATCCCCGAGGTGCCCACCACGGCGTGCACGCCATGCTCGGTGCACCAGCGGATGTTGCGCACCGCCGAGGCGGCCACGGTGAAGTCGACGGCCACCTCCGCCCCTGCGGCGACGAGGGTGGCGGGGTCGTCCGAGATCCCCTGTCCAGCGACCGACCCACCGGCGCCCTCGATGTCGACGGCCGCCACCAGCTCGAGGTCATCGGCGGCGTCGACGGCCCGGCACACCTCGGCCCCCATGCGGCCGGCGGCGCCGAACACCCCCACCCGGATCATGGCGCAGGAGCCTATACCCGCCCGGCGGGCTCGCGGCCGGAGCGGGGCGTACGCCTGGCTTACGCCGGGGCTGGGGCTGGGGCCGCGGGCGCCCGCTTCCACAGCAGCGCCCCGGCGGCGAAGACGAACACCGTCACCAGCAGGGAGCCGATGAGGAACGGGATCGTCGTGGGGTCCGTGTCGGTCAGCAGCAGGCTCGCCACCCCCACCCCCAGGCAGGCCAGGCCGCCGATGACCCCGATCGCCGCCAGCCACGTCGGGTAGGTCTTGGCGGCCCACATCGCCAGGCCCAGCAGCACGGGTGCCGCCCCCAGCAGCACGATGGTCCAGGTATCGAACATCGCCGAGTTGGCGTGGTCCACGGCGCTGGTCGCCCAGAACGCCGGCACCTGGTTGCTCTGCGGCGCGCTGGCGAACAGCTTGGCCGCCTGGATCAGGGCCGAAGTCTCCACCCCGATCTGGAGCAAGCCGATCGCCCCGCCGACCAGGGCGGCGATCCGGGCCACCCGGCCCACGCCGAGGCCACCGCTCGCCCCGAGGGACTCGGCCACCGCCACCAGGCCCACCGTGACGCACGCGAGGGCCGCGAGGGTGATGAGGTCGGCGGTGGCCAGGACGCCGCTGTGGGCGATCTTTCGGAACCGCTCGACGTCGTCCATGTTGGTGTACCGGGGATGGGCGAGGTTGCCCACCAACGCCAGGACCGCTCCGGCCACCGCCGCGCCGGCACCGAGACGAAGAAACGACCGATTGTCCACCCGCCCCCCCTTTTTTCCTTCCGCAGGACCAACCCAGGCACGAGTGTGGTCCTGCGGCAGGGAGGATGCAAGGAGGCGGGCTTTACCAGCCCGGCAGGTCCCCGTCCTCGACCGGGCCCACCACGGTCAGGACCCGGCACTCCGGGCGCAGCAGGTCGGCGGCCACCCGGGCGACGTCGCCGACGGTGACCGCCTCCAGCCGGGCGGTCAGCTCGTCGACCGTCAGGATCTCGCCCCGCACCAGCTCGGAGCGCCCCAGCCGGCTCATGCGGTTCGAGCTGTCCTCCAGCGAGAGGAGCAGGGAGCCCTTCAGGTGGCCCTTCGCCCGGTCCACCTCCGCCCCGGTCGGCCCGGCGGAGGCCAGGGTGTCCAGGATGCCCTCGGAAATCTTCAGCACCTCGGCGGTGTTCTCGGGCATCGTCCCGGCGTAGATGCCGAAGGCGCCGGTCTCCCGGTACAGCTCCCGGTAGGAGAACACCGAGTAGGCCAGGCCGCGCTGCTCCCGGATCTCCTGGAACAGGCGGGATGACATGCCGCCGCCCATGAGCACGTCCAGCACCTCCCAGGCGAAGCGGTCGGGGTGTTCCCGCGAGTAGCCGGCGCCCCCGAGCACGAGGTGCACCTGCTCGGAGTCCTTCGCCACCACCTCGGCCCGCCGCCCGCTCAGGAACCGCCCGGAGCCGGCGCCACCCGGGGTCACCGCCTCCCCAGGCGGCAGGAGGGTCTCGACCCACCCGGCCACCTGGTCGTGGTCCACCTGGCCGGCGGCGGACACCACGATGTTGGGCGCCCGGTACCGCTCCTGGTGGAAGCCCCGCACCGCCCCCGCCCCGACCGCCCCGATCGACTCCCGGGTCCCCAGGACGGCCCGTCCCAGGGGCTGGTCGCCGAAGAGGGTCTCGGCATAGACGTCGAAGACCAGGTCGTCGGGGGTGTCGTCCCGGAGGGCGATCTCCTCCAGCACCACCCGGCGCTCGGCTTCGACGTCCTCCTCGGCGATCGCCGGGCTGGCCACCATGTCGGCCAGGTAGTCGGTGCACATCGCCAGGTCCTCGGCCAGGACCCGGCCGTGGACGCAGGTGTACTCCTTGGTGGTGAAGGCGTTGGTGTCCCCGCCGATGGCGTCGAACGCCTCGGCGATGGCCAGCGCCGAGCGCCGTCCCGTCCCCTTGAACAGCAGGTGCTCCAGGAAGTGCGACGCCCCGGCCAGCTCGATGGGCTCGTCGCGCGACCCGACGCCGATCCAGAAGCCCACTGAGGCAGAGCGCACCTCGGGCATGGCTTCGGTCACGACCCGCACGCCGTTGGCCGCGGTGCTCCGGATAATCATGTCGGCAGTGGGTTCGGGTTACTCGGGCCGGTCGGATGACGCCGGCCGGGGACCACGATCGCCGCCGCGCTCCCCACCCCGCTCGCCCCCGCGGTCACTCCGGCTGTCACGCCGGGGGCCTCGGCCCCGGTCGCCATAGCCCCCGCGGCCCCGGTCGCCACCCCGGTCGCCACCGCGGTCACGGCGCTCCCGGGCCTCGCCCTGCACGTAGTCCGGGCCCAACTCGGCCACCTTCGGGGGCAGCGTCACCGGCACCAGCGAGATCTTGCCCATCGGGTCGATATCGGTGACCTCCACCTCGAGCGCGTCGCCCTGGGCGATGACGTCCTCCACGTGGCGCAGGCGGATGCTGCCGCCCAGCTTGGAGATGTGCACCAGGCCGTCCTTGGTGGGGGTGAGCGATACGAAGGCGCCGAAGGGGGCGGTCTTGACCACGATGCCGTTGAAGCGCTCGCCGATCTGCGGCATGCGCGGGTTGGCCAGCTCCTCGATGCGCTTGCGGGCCTCGTCGGCGGCGTCGCCGCCCTTGGACCCGATGCGCACCGTGCCGTCGTCCTCGATGTCGATCTCGACACCGGTGGTGGCGATGATCTCGTTGATGCGCTTGCCCTTCGGGCCGATGACCTCGCCGATCTTGTCCACCGGGATGCTGAACGCAATGATCCGCGGGGCGTAGTCGGACATCTCCGAGCGGGGCTCGGGCAGGACCTCGGCGATCTTGTCGAGGATGAACAGGCGGGCCTCCCGGGCCTGCAGGAGGGCGGCGCTCAGCACCTCGGACGGGATGCCGCCGATCTTGGTGTCGAGCTGCAGCGCGGTGACCATCGTCCTGGTCCCCGCCACCTTGAAGTCCATGTCGCCGAAGGCGTCCTCGGCCCCCAGGATGTCGGTGAGGGTGACGAACCGGCCCCCCTCGCCGCCTTCGGAGATGAGGCCCATGGCGATGCCGGCCACCGGCTCGGCGATCGGCACCCCGGCGTCCATGAGCGACAGGGTGGACCCGCACACGCTGGCCATCGAGGTCGACCCGTTGGAGGACAGCACCTCGGAGACCACCCGGATGGCGTAGGGGAAGTCCATCTCGCTGGGGATCACGGGGAGCAGCGCCCGCTCGGCGAGCGCCCCGTGGCCGATCTCCCGGCGCTTGGGCCCCCGCATCGGTCCGGTCTCGCCGGTGGAGAAGGGCGGGAAGTTGTAGTGGTGCATGTAGCGCTTGGACACCTCGTTGCCGAGGTCGTCGATCTGCTGCTCCATGCGCAGCATGCCGAGGGTGACGATGGACAGCGCCTGGGTCTGCCCCCGGTTGAACAGGCCGGTGCCGTGCACGCGGGGCAGGACGCCGGCGTCGCAGCTGATCGGGCGGATCTCCGTGACCCCCCGGCCGTCGATGCGGATGCCGTCGTTCAGGATCCGTTCCCGGACACAGACCTTGGTCAGCTTGCGGAAGGCGGCGGCCACTTCCTTGCCCCGGTCGGGGAAGGTGTCCTCCAGACCGGCGGCCAGCTCGGCCCCCAGGTCGTCGAGGGCGCTCTCCCGGGCCAGCTTGTCCGGCTCCGCCAGGTGGGCCACGATCCGGGCCTTCCCGAGCTCGGCCACCTTGGCGTACAGGTCGGGGTCAGCAGGCTGGGCGACGATCCAGGTCTTGATGTTCTCCCGCTGGCCGGCGGCGGACACCAGCTCTTCCTGGAGGGCGATGGCCTCCAGGATCCAGGTCTTGGCGGCCTCCAGGCCCTCGGCGACCAGCTCCTCGGTCATCTCCGGGGCGCCCTCGTCCACCAGGTCCAGCGAGCGCTCGGTGGCGCCCGCCTCGACCATGAGGATGTCGGCCCCACCGTTCGGGTTGCGCCGGCCGGCCACCACGATCTCGAAGGTGGCGCCGTCGGCCTGCTCGTAGCTGGGGTTGGCCACCCACTGGCCCTCGATGTGGGCCAGACGCACCGCGCCGATCGGCCCCTCGAACGGGATGCCCGACAGCATCAGCGCCGCCGAGGCCGCGTTGATGGTCACGATGTCGTACGGGTTTTCCCCGTCGACGGTCATGACGGTGGCGACAATGTGCACCTCGTTGCGGAAGCCGTCCGGGAAGCACGGCCGCAGCGGGCGGTCGGTGAGCCGGCAGGTGAGGATGGCCTTCTCGCTCGGCCGGCTCTCCCGGCGGAAGAAGCCACCCGGGATCTTGCCGGCGGCGTACATGCGCTCCTCGACGTCGACGGTCAGAGGGAAGAAATCAACCCCCTCCCGGGCGCCCCGGGAGGCGGTGGCGGCCACCAGGACGGTGGTCTCGCCCACCTGCGCCAGGACGCAGCCGTCGGCCTGCTCGCCGAGGCGGCCGGTCTCGAAGCGGAAGACGGGCTCGCCGACCTTGCGCTCTACGGAATGGATCTGCTTACTCATTCGATGCCTCCCATGTGTTCCTGCAAACGGATGTGTTCCTGCAAACAACTCAACCGTTTGGTGCGATGGACGGGGAGGTCGCTGCGGGGTTGCCAGTTCTCAGTGGTGAGCGCTCCCGCGCTGTCCGCTGTGGAGCGCTCGCCACTGACAACTGGCACCGGTCACCGGCCGACCTCGTGCCTTCCCTTGGTTTCCGTTGGTTTCCGTTGGTTTCCGTGTACGACAACAAAGACCCGCTGATGGGGTCCACTCTCCGGGCTCCCGGCCTCCTTTCTGCCCAACTGCCCCGACCTCAGGGATCGGGGTGGCGCCGGCGTCGCTATCGGCGCAGGCCGAGTTTGGCGATCAGCGCCCGGTAGCGCTCGACGTCCTCCCGGCGGAGGTACTCGAGCAGGCGGCGGCGGCGCCCCACCATCTGCAGCAGCCCACGGCGGGACGCGTGGTCCCCCCGGAACTTCTTCAGATGTTCGGTGAGGTCGGCGATGCGCTGCGTCAGCATCGCCACCTGGACCTCGGGGGAGCCGGTGTCGCCCGTGGAGCGGGCGTGCTCGGCCATGATCTGGGTCTTGCGTGCGGTGTCAAGTGGCATATCGGCCATGCTACCAGCTTGCCCCGACCACGGTCCGCATCCCCCTGCTCCCCGGCCGTCCACCCCCCCATGCCAGCCCCGTCAAGCCATTCGTTGCCTAGCTGTGGGTTGTCTGTGAATGTTGCGGGGTGCTATCGGGGACTTCAGCACTCACGGACTTCAGAAAGCCCCGAGCCGGACAGGGTCGCCGGGCTCGAGCCCGCCGGCCAACGCCTACCGCTAGGAGACGCCAAGGAGACGCCGCACCTCGGCCACGTCGTGGTCGATCGCCGCGCTGAGCGCCTCGGCGTCCGGGAAGGCCTCCTCGGCCCGCAGCCAGGCGGCGAACTCGATGCCTCCCTCCTCGCCGTACAGGTCGCCCTCGAAGTCCAGGGCGTAGGCCTCCAAAGAGATCGGGTTGTCGCCGAAGGTGGGGTTGGTGCCCACGCTGATGGCGCTCACCAGGCGCTGCCCCTCCACCAGCAGATGGCCGGCATAGATGCCCAGGCCGGGCAGGCAGAAGCCTTCCGGTGGCTCGATGTTGGCGGTCGGGAACCCGAGCGAGACCCCCCGGCCCTTGCCCCGCACGATCCGGCCGGGCACCAGGTGGGGCCGGCCGAGGGCTTTGGCCGCCCAGGCAACATCGCACTCCCGGATGGCCGTGCGGATCTCGGTGGAAGACAGGCGGCGGCCCTCGAGCTCGCCCACCGTCACCGTCTCGACGCTGAACCCCGCCGCCTCGCCGAGCGAGGCCAGCATCGCCACGTCCCCCCGGGCTTTGTGGCCGAAGCGGAAGTTGGACCCGACGACGATCGCCCGGACCCCCAGCCGGCCGGCGAGCACGTCGCGCCCGAAGTCCTCCGGCTCCACCAGCGACAGCTCCCGGTCGAAGGGCAGCACGACCACCCGCTCGATCCCGGCCTCGGCGAGCAGCGCCATCCGCCGGTCGAAGGTGGACAGCGCCAGCGGGGCGTGGCCCCGGAGCACCGCCTGGGGGTGGGGATCGAAGGTCAGCACGGTCGGCGCCGCCCCCGTGGCGGCCGCCAGCTCCAGCAGGCGGCCGAGGATGGCCCGGTGGCCCCGGTGCACACCGTCGAAGTTCCCGATGGTGAGGGCGACGCCCGAGGGATCCGGACCGCCGTGGAGCGCGTGGACGACCTGCATCGCTAGACCAGCACCGCCTCGGGCTGCAGCCCGCCGCCGACGCGGCGGTAGACGGCCACGACCGCGCCCGACTCGTCGGCGATCACCACCGCATCACCTTCGCCGGCCCCGGGCGCGGCCACCTCGGGGAGCGCCCGCCCGTGCGTCACGCCCGCCAACTCGTCGCCCGCGACCCGAACGGAGGGCAGGTCACGCAGTGCGGCCGCCATCGGGAGCACGTGCGCCTCCCGCTCCGGGGCTCCGGCCTCCTCCAGCGTGCGCAGTGGCACCCCGTCGCCCAGCGACCCGATCGACTCCCGCCGCAGGCTCCTCAGGTGCGCCCCGCACCCGAGGGCCTCGCCCAGATCCGCCGCCAGGGTGCGCACGTAGGTGCCGCTCGAGCAGCGCACCACCACGGTGGCTTCCCAAACCGCAGCATCGAAGGACTCGACCGAGAACTCGTACACCGTCACGGGCCGCGCCGGCCGCTCGACCTCCTCGCCCCGGCGGGCGGCCTTGTACAGGCGCTCGCCTCCCACCCGGACCGCCGAGACCATCGGGGGGACCTGCAGGATGTCCCCGGTCAGGTCCGCCAGCGCACCGTCCAGCGCCGCCCGGTCGAAGGCACACGGCCGCTCGGCTACCACGTCGCCCGTGGCGTCCTGGGTGGTGGTGGTGGTGCCGAACCGGATCACCGCCCGGTAGGTCTTGGGGAGCGCCTGCAGGAACGAAAGGACCCGCGTCGCCCGGCCCAGGCCCACCAGCAGGATCCCGGTGGCGGGCGGGTCGAGCGTGCCGGCGTGGCCTACGCGCTTCAGGGCGTAGAGCCGCCGGATGCGGTTGACCACGTCATGCGACGTCGGCCCAGCCGGCTTGTCGATCACCAGCACCCCGTCAGGCGGCACTACGCCCCGGAGTCCGCAGCCGCGGTCCCCAGTGCGGTGCGGATGGCCTGGATCGTCTGCTCGACGTTGCCCGGGGCGGGGAACCCGGCCGCTCGGGCGTGCCCGCCACCCCCGAAGGAAGCGGCAATGGTCGCCACGTCAACGCTGGACCGGGACCGCATCGACACCTTGTAGCGGCCCTGCTCGGTCTCCTTCATGAGGACGGCGACCTCCGCCTCCCGGACCGCCCGCAACAGGTTGATCATGTCCTCCGCCTCGTCCAGGCGGGTCCCGTTCAGGTCCCGGAGGTCCAGCCAGCTCCAAATCAGGCCAGGGGGACCGGGCTCCAGCCGGGCCCGGGCCAGCACGAGGCCCAGGGTGTGCAGGTAGCCGAACGGTGCCGACTCGAAGACCTCATTGGACACCCGGGCGTGGTCGACCCCCAGCTCGCGCAGCTCGGCGGCCACCCGCAGGGTCTCGGGGGTGGTGTTGGAGTACTGGAACCGGCCGGTGTCGGTGACGATCCCGGTGTAGAAGGCGGTGGCCTCCTCGGCAGTGGGCACCCCGCCCATGCGGCGCACCAGCTCGTAGGTCAGCTCGGCGGAGGCCGACGCCAGCGGCTCCACCAGGTTGATGTCGCCGAAGCCGTCGTTGGTGGCGTGGTGGTCGAGGTCGATCCGGGTGCCCGCGGCGGCGAACACCGGCTCGAGGGTTTCCAAGCGGCCCAGGGCGGCACAGTCCACCGCCAGGAAGACCTCGGGCTCCGCCGGCGGTGCTGATCCGATCCCGGCCAGTCCGGGCAGGAAGGCGTACTGCGGCGGGACCCGCAGCGCGGTGCTCCCCCATCCCATCCACACCTGCTTGCCCAGACGCTGCAGGTAGAGGCCGATGCCCAGCATGGAGCCCAGGGCATCGCCGTCGGGGAACACGTGGCAGGCCACCGCCACCTGCTGGGCACCGCCCAGGACTGCGACGGCCTTGTCCCACGCGGCTTCGTCGATCATTCGCTCTCCCCCTCTGGGTCCGCTTCCGCTTCTGGTACCGCCGGCGCCTTCGACACCCCGGCCTCCCGGAGGAGCGTCTCGATCCGCTCACCGTAGGCGGCGGTGGTGTCCTCGATGATCTCGAGGACAGGCAGGAACTTCAGCCGCACCTCCTGGCCCAGCGTCGAGCGCAGGCGGGGCGCAGCATGCCGGATCGCCTCCAGGGACGCCTCCCGGGCTTCGTCGCTGCCCAGCACGCTGACGTACACCCGGGCCTGGCGCAGGTCGGGCGACATCTTCACCGAGGTCACGGTGGCGAAGCCCACCCGCGGATCGCGCAAGGACAGCAGCGCCTCGCTCAGCACCTCCCGGGCGAGCCGCTCCACGCGCTCGGCGCGGGGGTAGGTCTTAGGCATCGGGCGTCACCACCTCGACGGTGGCGTCCAGCACCTCGATGGCGTACTGGTTGCGCACGAAGCGTTCGATCTCCATCAGCTGCTTGCGGGCGTGAAACGACGACTCCGAGACGCACGACACGCCGATGGCGCCCCGCTGGCGCAGGTCCTGGTAGTCCACCTCGGCGATCGAGGCGTTGAACTTCGCACGCAGCCCTCCCACGATGTGGCGCACCACCTGGCGCTTGTCCTTCAGCGACGTCGACCCCGGTACCAGGAAGTCATACCGGCCGATCCCGACGAACATTACACGAACCGGGGGGCGTCAGCCCCGCAGCACCGACCTAGTGGCCCGCCTAGTCACGCGGCAGCTCCCGGACCTCGAAGGCCTCGATGACGTCGTCCTCTTTCAGGTCGTTGTAGCCCTCCAGCGTGATGCCGCACTCGAAGCCGGCGGCCACCTCGCGGGCATCCTCCTTGAAGCGGCGCAGCGTGCCGATCCGGCCCGTGTACACCACGACGCCGCTGCGCAGCAGCCGCGCCCGGGCACCCCGGAGGATCTTGCCCTCGGTGACGTAGCAGCCGGCGACCACCGCCCTCGGGATCCGGAACAGCGCCCGCACCTGGGCCGAGCCCAGCACGACCTCCTGCTCCTCGGGCGCCAGGAGGCCCTTGAGGGCGCCACCGATGTCGTCCAGCAGCTGGTAAATGATCTGGTAGGTGCGCACATCGACGCCCTCCCGCTCGGCGAGCTGGCGGGCGCCGGCGTCGGGGCGCACCCCGAAGCCGACCACGACCGCGTCGGACGCCTGGGCCAGCGTGATGTCGCTCTCGCCGATGGCCCCGACCCCCCGCCGCAGGACGTTGATCCGCACGTTGTCCCGGTTGAGCTTGGCCAGCGACTCGATGAGCGCCTCCAGGGAACCCTGGCTGTCCGCCTTCACGATCAGGCGCAGCTCGGGCAGCTCCCCGGTGCGGGTCTTGGAGAGCAGATCCTCCAGAGTGGCGGGCTTTGCCCCGGCCACGTAGTCGGCCTGGCGCTGGCGGGCCTCCCGCTCCTGGGCGAGGCGCTTGGCCTCCCGCTCGTCCTTGACCACGAAGAACTCGTCGCCCGCCGCCGGCAGCCGCGACCAGCCGCTCACCTGCACCGGCTGGGCGGGTGTGGCCTTCTTCATCTGGTGGCCGAACTCGTCCAGCATGGTGCGCACCTTGGCCCAGGCGGCGCCGCACACCACCGGCTGGCCGGGCCGCAGCGTGCCCCGCTGCACGATGAGCGTGGCCACCGGTCCCCGGCCCCGGTCCAGGTGGGCCTCGATGGCGTGGCCCCGGGCGGGGGCCTTGGTGCTCGCCTTCAGCTCCTGCAGGTCGGCCACGTAGTGGACCATCTCCAGCAGGCCGTCCAGGTTCTTGTCCTCCTTCGCCGAGACGTCGACGAAGGGGGTGTCGCCGCCCCACTCCTCGGGCGTGAGGCCCAGCTCGGAGAGCTGCTGGCGCACCCGGTCGGGGTTGGCATCGGGCCGGTCGATCTTGTTGACCGCCACCACGATGGGGACCTGGGCGGCCTTGGCGTGGTCCAGCGCCTCGATGGTCTGGGGCTGGACCCCGTCGTCGGCGGCGACCACGAGGATGGCGATGTCCGTGACCTGGGCCCCCCGGGCGCGCATCTGGGTGAATGCCTCGTGGCCCGGGGTGTCGATGAAGGTGGTGGTGCGGTCGGGGGCGTGCACCTGGTAGGCACCGATGGCCTGCGTGATGCCGCCCGCCTCCAGCGACAGCATCTCCTTCTTGCGGAACTGCTGCAGGATCGAGCTCTTGCCGTGGTCGACGTGGCCCATGACCGTGACGACCGGCGGGCGGCTCTCCTCGACGTCCCCGGCGGCAACCGGCTGGTCGGTGATGGCCTCGGCCTCGATCGACTCCTCCTCCTGGACCGAGACGATCTTGATCTGCAGGCCCATCTCGTGGGCGAGGATCTCGACCTCGTCGTCGGTCAGTGACTGGGTGATGGTCTTCATCTCGCCGAGGGCCATCAGCTGCTTGATCACCTCGGCGGGCGGCCGGCCGATCTTCTGGGCGAAGTCGGTGACGGTGACGCCGTGGGGCACCACGATGGCGTCGGCCGCCGGCTCCGTGTCCGGGGGCGCGGCGGCGTCCGGCGCGGGATCCGCCGCGGTGGCGGAGGCCGGTGCGGGCTCGGTGCCGGAGCCGGCTGCCGTATCCCCGTTCAGGGCGCCACGCAGCTTGTCGGCCACGTCCTCTTCTATGGTCGACGACGCGCTGGCCACCTCGTGGCCGAGGGACGCCAGCATTTCCATGGCGTCCTTGGACGGCACGCCGAGCTCCTTCGCCAGTTGGTGCACTCTCATCTTTGGCATGTACGCATGTTCCCCTGTAGGCGTTCCCTACGATACTCCACGGCCTATTCCCACAACCCTCCGCAGACGCTGAGCCGACGCCGCCGGTATGTCCACCCGGAGCACCCGGCTGAGGCCGCCCTTGCGCAGCGCCCGGTCGAGGCACGCCGGGTCGGGGCACGTGTAGGCCCCCCGGCCCGGAGCCCGCTGGGCGGCGTCCGGCTCGACAGCCCCCTCGGGGGTGCGGACGAACCGCAGCAGCTCCCCCTTGGGCCGGCGAACCCGGCACCCGGCGCACTGCCGGATCGGCCCCCCCGTCCCGCGCACCCTCCTCCGCTCCTTTATCCGGCTACGCGTCTACCTGGCTACGCTCCTTTATCCGGCTTCGCTCCCGCCGGCGCCGGCTGGCGCCGGGCCTGCTCGGAGGCCAGCTGGCTTTCGCTCTTGATGTCGATCCGCCACCCGGTCAGCCGGGCCGCCAACCGGGCATTCTGGCCCTCCTTGCCGATGGCGAGGGAGAGCTGGAAGTCCGGGACGATGACCTCGGCGGTCTGCGTGTCGGCGTCGATGCGCACCTCTTTGACCTTGGCGGGCGACAGGGCGTTGGACACGAACCGGCCCGGGTCCTCGGCCCACGGGATGATGTCCACCTTCTCGCCCCGCAGCTCGTTGACCACCATGCGCACGCGGGAGCCCTTGGGCCCGACGCAGGCGCCCACCGGGTCCACGTTGGAGTCGGTGGAGGTGACGGCGATCTTGGAGCGGTGCCCGGCCTCCCGGGCCACCTGCTTGATCTCGACGATCTCGTCGACGATCTCCGGCACCTCCAGCTCGAACAGCTTCTTGATGAGGTTGGGGTGGGTGCGCGAGCAGATGATCTGCGGCCCCCGGGGCGAGCGCCGCACCTCGACGATGTAGGCCTTCATCCGGGACCCGTGGTCGTAGCGCTCGCCCGCCACCTGCTCCGCCTGGGGCAGGAGGGCCTCGACGCCCTTGCCGAGGTCGAGCAGCACGTAGCGGGGATCGGCCTGCTGGACGATAGCGGTGACGATGTCGCCCTCACGGCCGGAGTACTCGCCGTAGGTGATCTCCCGCTCCGCCTCCCGGATGCGCTGCAGGATCACCTGCTTGGCGGTCTGCGCGGCGATGCGGCCGAAGTCGGCCGGGGTCTCCTCGGGCCACTCCCGCACGACTTTGATCTCGCCGGTCTCCTCGTTCTCCTCGGTCTCCTGGGCGTAGACGGTGACATCGCCCGTGACCCGGTCGATGGCGACCCGCGCCTCGTCGCCCGCGGCGATCGGGGACCGCTTGTAGGCAGCGGCGAGGGCCTGCTCGAGGGCCGTGATGACGCTCTCGAAGGAGATCCCCTTCTCCCGCTCTACCAGGTGGATGGCATCAAGTTCAATTGGATTCATCGTCTCCCCCGCCTCTTCTTCCTCTTAGACACCCTCACGCCCGACCCTTCAGTTCGGCGGCCCAGTCCGCCACCAGTCGAGCCTTGGCAACCGCCACAAATGGGATCTCCACCACCTCCGCCGGGGAGGTCCGGCCCTCCACGGCATCCAGGAGGAAGGACTCCTCGCCCGCCGACCGGATGGACCCGGTAAAGGCCCGCTGCCCCTCGATGGGCTCCGCCACCTTCACTTTCGCCCGCCGGCCCTGGAACCGGCGGTAGTCGGCGGGCTTGACGAGAGGACGTTCGATCCCCGCCGACGCCACCTCGAGCGTGTAGCGCCCGGGGATGGGATCGGTATCGTCGAGGGCCTGGGAGACCTCCTCGGAGATCTCCGCCAGCTCGTCGAGGGACACCGCAGCGTCGATGCGGTCGACCGTCAGCCGCAGGGTCTGGCCCACCGGCTCCCGGCCGAGGGTCAGGGTGACCAACTCGACCCCCCGGGTGGCGAGGATGGTTTCGCAGGTGGCACGGACCGCGTCGGCAACCTCCGGCCGGGACATGCTCACCTCCTCGTCGCTGTTGTCGAAACGCTCTGCGCGGTCTCCTGCAAAAAAAGAAGTGGGCAGAGCCCACTCTCCGGCTACGTAACGCTGCAACGCCCCGACGTCTCGGCCGAGGTCGCCGTTTCGATTTCGAGTATACGGCGGGCCCCCGGGTACTGCCACCCACTTTGGCCCGTCCGGTCTCCTTGTACGCTCGGGCCCATGAACCACCAACCGGGCACGGCAGTATGGGACATCTCGCTCCCGATCCGGCCCGGTATGGCGATGTGGCCCGGCGACCCGGCGCCCTCTGTCACCCCCGCCTACCGCATCGCTGCGGGCGACGGGGCGAACGTCTCCCGGCTGGTGCTGAGCAGCCACACCGGGACCCACATCGACCCGCCGTGCCACGTCATCGAGGGGGCCCCCTCGGTCGACCAGCTCCCCCTGGCGGCCCTGATGGGCGAGGCTGTGGTGGTGTGGGTGGACCGGTCCTCGGGGACCATCGACCCCGCCGACCTGGAAGGCGCCGGGCTGGAGGGGGCCGAGCGGGTGCTGTTCAAGACCGGGAACTCCGCCCGCTGGGCATCAGGGGACGTGTGGCCGGACTACGTCGCGCTCTCCGCCGGGGCGGCGGCCTGGCTGGTGGGGCGGGGCGTCCGCCTGGTGGGGATCGACGCCCTGTCCATCGAGGCGCCGGGCGAGGTCCCGGGATCGGGGGCCGCCGGGCTCCCCGCCCACCGGACCCTGCTGGAGGCGGGCGTGGTGATCGTGGAAGGGCTGGACCTGTCGGCGGTGGCGCCCGGGCGGTACCAGCTGGTGTGCCTGCCGCTCCGGATCGAGGGCGGCGACGGGGGCCCCGCCCGGGCGGTGCTGCTGCCACCCATCTGAGTTCAGTTAGACGTCTAGGTACGCAACAAAAGCCGTGCCCAGCACGGCTTTTGTGCCCCACCTCCCCAGGTCAACGTGACGCACCTCAACGTCAGGGACCGGCGGCGGGCCGAGGATGGCGTCCAGCGCCCGGCCAAGCGCTGGCGAGGTATCGCGGTGGTTCCCTGACGAGGCTCCCTCTCAGTAGGCCTGGGCCCAGGTCGCCCACTCGGTGGCGGGCTCGCCGCACACGATGCATGCGCCGTCCACTGGCTCCGGGTCGAGCGTCAGCGTGCGGATGGTGGCCTTGGTCTCGGCCTTCACCTTCGCCTCGCACGCCGGGCTGCCGCACCAGTAGCCCTCGACGAAGCCCCCCGGATCGGCGATGAGCGCCTGCATCTCGGCGTAGCTCCCCGGGCGGAAGGTGCGCGCCTCCCGGAAGGCCGCCGCCTGGGAGAACAGCTCGGCCTGGATGTCATCCAGCAGCCCGGGGATGCGCTCGGTGAGCGACCCGAGGGGCACCGTGGACTTCTCCCGCAGATCCCGGCGGTACAGCACCGCCTGCCCGCCGGCGAGATCCCGGGGGCCGAGCTCCACCCGCACCGGGACGCCCTTCAGCTCCCACTCGTTGAACTTGAACCCCGGGCGGTGGTCCCGGTCGTCGAGCCGCACCCGGACGCCCGCCGTCTTCAGCCCCTCCTCGATCGTCCGGGCGGCCGACAGCACCATCTCGCGGTCGTCGTCTCGGTAGATCGGCACGATCACCACTTGGATGGGGGCCAGGGCGGGCGGCAGGCGCAGCCCGGCATCGTCGCCGTGGGCCATGATGAGCGCCCCCACGAGGCGGGTCGAGACGCCCCAGGACGAGGCCCAGGCGTACTCCTCGCGGCCCTCCCGGCCGAGGAACTTCACGTCGTAGGCCTTGGCGAAGTTCTGCCCCAGGTAGTGCGACGTCCCCGCCTGGAGCGCCCGGCCGTCGCGCATGAGCCCCTCCATCGTGAAGGTCTCGACGGCGCCCGCGAAACGCTCCGCCGGGCTCTTGCGCCCCAGGCGCACCGGCATCGCCAGCTCGCCCTCGGCGGTGGCCCGGTAGACGTCGGCCAGGATCATGCGGGCCTCCGCCATCGCCTCCTGGGAGGTCTCGTGGGCGGTGTGGCCCTCCTGCCAGAGGAACTCCGTCGTCCGGAGGAATACCCGGGGGCGCAGCTCCCAGCGCACCACATTCGCCCACTGGTTGTAGAGCAGCGGCAGGTCCCGGTAGCTCTGCAGCCACCGGGAGTAGGTGTCCCAGATGATGGTCTCCGAGGTCGGCCGCACGACGACCGGCTCCTCGAGCTTCTCGCCGCCGGCGTGGGTGACCACCGCCACCTCGGGGGCGAAGCCCTCGACGTGCTCCGCCTCCTTCTCCAGCAGCTTGGCGGGGATGAAGAGCGGGAAGTAGACGTTCTCGTGGCCGGTCGCCTTGATGCGCTGGTCGACGGCCGCCTGGATGCGCTCCCAGATCGCGAAGCCGTAGGGCCGGATGACCATCGTCCCCCGCACGAGCGAGGACTCGGCCAGTTCCGCGCCCTTCACCACGGCCTGGTACCAGGCGGGGAAGTCCTCGGACTGCTTGGGGAGCGCCACGGGCCGAGAGTGTACCGGGCCGCTTCAGCCGCCCAACCGGCATGCCGATATAGAACGGGGAGGGAGAAGATCGTGACTGGGGAACCAATTGTTGTGGAGGGCGCTCTTATGCCCGAAGACTTCCTCCGTCACGCGCACCGCCGGATGCGGGTCGCCTACGCGCTGTTTTTCCTGTGGGCTGCGCTGTCGGTGGTGGACGGCTTCCTCCACGGCGGGGACTGGTTCGTCGTCGCGGCGTGCGTCGCCCTGGTCCTCGGCAGCATCGAGGTCCGGCTGCAGCGCTCCAGCCGCCGCCATCCCCAGCTCGGCCAGGTCTGGATGGAGCTCTCGGACGATGGCGTCACCGCGGTGACGCCCCAGCTGTCGAGCCGGCAGGCGTGGCAGTACTTCAAGAGCTACCGGGAGACGCCGAGCGCTTTCCTGCTGCGCACGCGGGTGAGCTGCCAGATCCTCCCCAAGCATTTCTTCCGGGACCCGGTCCAGGTGGCGGCCGCCCGAACCCTGCTGGCCCAGCACCTCTCCGCTCGCTAGCCGCCTCCCTCCGCCAGCAGCAGGCGGCCGATGCTCACCCACCAGATCGGTCCCAGCACCACCGACGCCAGGCCCCCGGTCACCAGGACGAGCGCCGTGGACCCGATCGAGTCGGCGATGAAGAGGAGCACCATGTCGATGCCCAGAACGACGCCGAGCGTCCCCAGGCGCGGCCGGCCCGGCCGCAGGGCAGCGCCGAAGATCAGGGCGGCAAGCCCGGCCAGGCCGAAAGTGGCCAGCCCGCCCGGGTCCACCGCCGAGGGCAGCTTCTGGCCGATGACGATCGCCGCGTGGGTGGCGGCGCCGGCACCCTGGTAGAGCTGGGCCAGCCGGTCGGTCCCCACCAGCGAGGACAGCCCGTGCGTCGCCGTGGCGACGCCGCTCACCACGGCGATCACCGCCGCCCAGGTCACCGCGCTCGCCGCCGACGGCAGCAACCGGGCACGCAGGGCGATGGCCGGCAGCCCGACGATGATCCCCGAGACCAGGAGGCATACCGCCGCAATCCGCATGCCCTGCGGGTGGGCGTTCCTTCGACAGGCTGGCGGGCGGGTGCGCCTTCGGCGTGGCGCTCCTGTCCCTCGTGTATGCCGGTCGCCCACTCGGCCCCCCACCCGGCTTGTGGGCGAGCCTACTCCCGGTCGATGTCCCGGTGCACCACCGTGCAGGGGTATCCCTTCTCCTGCAGGAAGCGGGTGACCTCGTCGGCAATGACCACCGAGCGGTGCTTGCCCCCGGTGCACCCGACGGCGAAGGTCAGGTAGTGGCGGCCCTCGGCCACGTACCCGGGCAGCAGGAACTCCAGCATGTCGCGCAGCCGGGTGAGGAACTCCTTGGCCCCCTCCTGCTCCAGGACGTAGCCCCGCACCCGGCGGTTGCGGCCGGTCAGCGGGCGGAGCTCCTCGATCCAGTGCGGGTTGGGCAGGAACCGCACGTCGAAGACCAGGTCGGCGTCCAGCGGGATGCCGTGCTTGTAGCCGAACGAGATGACGTTGACCGCGATCCCCGCCCGCGGGGCGGTGTCGACGAAGAACGACCGGATCTTGTCCCGCAGGGCGTGGACGTTGACCTCGGTGGTGTCGATCACCAGGTCGGCCTTCTCCCGGAGCACCGCCATGAGCGCCCGCTCCTCGTGGATGCCCTCGATGACCCGGTCGTTCAGGGCCAGCGGGTGACGCCGCCGGGTGGCTTCGAAGCGCCGGACGATGGTTTGGTCGGAGGCCTCGAGGAACAGGATCCGGTACGGGATCCCCCGCTCCCGGAGCTGGGCGAGCGCCTTCTCGAGGTCGGGGAAGAACTCGCCGCCCCGCACGTCCACCACCAGGGCGACGTCCTTCACCTTGACCCCGGGCCCGGAGACCAGGCTGGCCATGCGTTCGATGAGGGCGGGGGGCAGGTTGTCGATGACGAAGTAGCCCAGGTCCTCCAGGTTCTTCGCCGCCTCGGAGCGCCCGGCCCCCGAGAGCCCGGTGATGATCGTGAAGCGCGGCCGGTCGGCCATCAGCCCGCCTCCTCGAAGGCCATCCCGTGCAGGGCCGTGTAGATCTTCTTCGCCAGGGCCCGGCCGATGCCGTGCACCAGGGCGATGTCGTCCGGGGTGGCGGCCAGCAGGCCCTTCATCGACCCGAAGTGGCGGATCAGGGCCTTGCGCCGGACGTCCCCGACCCCGGCCAGCCCGTCGAGCAGGCTGGACGTCAGCCGCTTCCCCCGCTGGGTGCGCTGGAAGCCGACGGCGAAGCGGTGGGCCTCGTCCCGCACCCGCTGCAGCAGGTAGAGCGCCTCCGAGGTGCGGGGGATCACCCGGGGCTCGGCCTCGCCCGGGCGGTAGACCTCCTCGTAGCGCTTGGCTAGGGAGGCCACCGGGATGTCCTCCAGCCCCAGCCCCTGGAGGACCTCGACCGCCCGGTTGAGCTGGCCCTTGCCCCCGTCGATCAGCACCAGGCTGGGCCGGTAGGAGAACCGGGTGTGGCGGTCCACCTCCTTGCCCGCCTCCTCGAGGTACCGGGTGAACCGTCGGCGGATCACCTCGCCCATCGAGGCGAAGTCGTCCTGGGTCCCGTGCGGGCCGCCGACCGAGCGGATCTTGAACTTGCGGTAGTCCGACTTCTTCGGCAGGGCGTCCTCGAAGACCACCATCGACGCCACCACGTCGGTGGCGCCCAGGTTCGAGATGTCGTAGCACTCGATGCGCAGCGGGGCTTCTTCCAGGCCGAGGTGGTCCTGCAGCTCGTTCAACGCCCGGGAGCGGGCGGCGAAGTCGGCCGACCGCTTCAGCCGGCTCTGCAGGAAGGCCTCCCGGGAGTTCTCCTCGACGGTGGCCAGCAGCTTGCGCTTGGCCCCCCGCTCGGGCACCCGGAGCGCCACTTTGGTCTTGCGGGCGGTGCGGGTGCTCAGCCACTGCTGCAGGACGGCCTGGTCCGCCGGCATCGCCTGCACCAGGATCTCCTTCGGCACCTCCTGGTCCTCGCCATAGAGGTCCTCGAGGAAGGAGGCGATCAGCTCCTCGGGGGTCATCTCCTCCACCCGGTCCACGATGAACCCCTTCCGCCCGGTGACCCGGCCCCGGCGCACGAAGAACACCTGGAAGGCGGCCTCCAACTCGTCGCCCGAGAAGGCGATGGCGTCGAAATCCTCCGGGCGTTCGGTCACCATCTGCTGGCGCTCGATCACCTTGCGCACGGCGGCCAGCTGGTCCCGGATGCGGGCTGCCTGCTCGAACTCGAGGGCCTGGGCCGCCGCCGTCATGCGGTCCTGCAGCTCCTTCAACACCGGCTCGTACGCCCCGTCCATGAATGCGCAGAAGTCCTCGATCAGCTGGCGGTGCTCCTCGGGCGTCACGGCCCCGACGCACGGCCCGGAACACCGGCCGATGTCGTACAGGAGGCAAGCCCGGTTCGCCCGCCGGGCCCGGTCGAACACCCCCGGCCGGCAGGAGCGGATCGGGAAGACCCGGAGCAGGAGGTCGAGGGTGTCCCGGATGGCGTAGGCGTGCACGAACGGCCCGTAGTAGCGCACCCCCTTGCGCTTCTTGCCCCGCAGCACCAGGGCCCGGGGGATCGTCTCGTCCAGCGTCACCGCCAGGTACGGGTAGGACTTGTCGTCCCGGTAGCGGACGTTGAACCGGGGCCGGTGCTTCTTGATGAGGGTGACCTCGAGCTGGAGGGCCTCCACCTCGTTGGCGGTGACGATCCACTCCACCCGCACTGCCTCGCTGATCATGCGCATCGTGCGGGGGTGGAGCCCGGTGGTGAAGTAGTTGGGGATCCGCCCCCGGAGGCTTTTGGCCTTGCCGACGTAGATCACCCGGTCCTGGGCGTCCCGGTACAGGTAGACGCCGCTGGACTCGGGGATGTCGGCGTTGCGGGGCCGCCAGGCAGGTCCTTGGGGAAGAGCAGGGGCGAGTTCGAGGGCCATGGGCTCATTGTAGGAGCAGGCCAGCCCGGGCCCGAGGCAGCAGATGGTACATTCTGCTATGCTCTTAGCTATGGAAGTGTGGCGACATGTGGCAAAGTGCCAACACCACGTGATCAGCCGCGCGCAGCTCATCGAGTCCAATGTCCGCCCGTCGGGTGTGCGGCATCTCCTCCGGACCGGGGAGCTAGAGCGCATCCTTCCGGATGTCTACCGGATCCCCGGTACCGCGGATACCTGGCATCAGCGGCTTTCCGCCGCCTGCCTCTGGGGCGGGCCGGGCACGGTGGCCTCGTACCGGTCTGCCGCCGTGCGGCACACGTTGGACGGCTTCGAGGCAGGCCCGATCGAGATCTCCGTCCCCAAGCAGCGCCAGCACGGCGGGAGGAAGTTCAAGGTCCACCGGGTGCTGGTTGACCCCAAGCAGACGACGGCCGAGGACGGGATTCCCGTCACCAACGCCCACCGGACGCTGCGCGACCTGCTGCCCACGCTCCCCCCGGCGCGGGCCGAGCGCGTCCTGGACGGCGCCCTGCGGAAGGGGTTGGTGTCGTTGGCGTCGCTCAAGCGGCTGGTGGACGCCGACGGCGGCATGGGCCATCGGGGCGTGCGGGCCATGCGCGCCCTGGTCAACGCCCGGGATCCGGAGTACCAGCCGTCCGCCTCCGAGCTGCAAACCCGCACCCGCCAGTGGCTGGTGGCGGCGGGCCTCGATTGGTTCGTCGAGGAGCAAGACATCTATGACGACGACGGGAACTGGCTGGCGCGGCCGGACTGCCCTTTCCTGGACGAGAAGGTGGGCGTCGAGGCAGTCGGGCGCAAGTACCACACCGGGAAAGAGGACTTCGAGAACGACGCCGCCCGGCGCAGCCGGCTCGCCTCCAACGAGTGGCTGCTGTTCGAAGTCACCTGGCGCGACTTCGTGGAGCCCGAGCGCGGAGCGCAGCGCCTCAGCGAGATCCGCCGAGCCCTCGACCTGCGCAAACCCATGGCCGCCGCGGCAGCCGCCCGGCGCCGCGAGCAGTCTGTGAGTGTTTAGGGGTGCTATACAGGCCGTCGCAGAATCACGCGCCATGGAGCGGGCTTCACCCCTCGATGGGTCACATCCGGAGGCTCCTAGGCCGCCACAAGGACATCCCGCCGGAGGATGTTTCTGCGCCCGGTCCCGTGCAAGACGCGCCTGAGCGAG